>SCVT01000074.1 GCA_004296815.1 Reyranella sp.
TCCCATCCGCCGCGCCGTCCTTGATGTGCATCGACGTCGATGCGCGCGAGATTCCGCCGTTCCTGCCCTTTCTGCAGCGGGCACGTACGGGAGGGACCGACGGAACTGCCTAACGGCCGCGGTCGGAACGAGGAGACAGGGCCTCTTCGCAGAGGCACGACGAATGGGCATTCCCATAGTTGCGCCGCACGCCGCCGGATTCGCACAACAGGCCTTCGCTCAAGGATGGGGCACCCCCATCCGGGAGCACAGCGCTGACGGCGTGGCAAACGCCGTCCTCGAGGCCTGCGATCGGCTGAACGAACTACGCGACCACCTCAGGCCGCCGGAAGATCAACTGACCGCGATGCTGCGTGAAGTCACGTCGAAGGCAGAGTCTCGTCACTCAGCCGGCACGCTGCGCCGCCTGGCGTACCGGCTGCTTGGCAACTAGCTGACGCTGGCGATCGCGCGCCGTTCCCGTTAGCGAAACCCCGACCGCGGCCCGCCTTGTCATCCCCCGCCGAGGCTGCTCCCCTCGCCCTCAAGGGAAACGGGCGAACACCAATGCAAACTAATCCAACCTACGACTACATTGTTGTCGGCGCCGGGTCCGCGGGCGCGGTCGTCGCGAGCCGGCTGACGGAGAGCGGCCGGCATCGCGTGCTGCTGCTCGAGGCGGGCACCGAGGGCTCGAACTTCTTCTGGTCGAAGGTGCCGGTCGGCGTCTCCAAGATGATCGACGATCCGGCGGTCAACTGGTGCTACGCCTCGGAGCCCGACGAGGGCTCGGGCGGACGGGCCATCGCCGTGCCGCGCGGCCGCATGCTGGGCGGCTCCAGCTCGATCAACGGCATGGTCTACATCCGCGGCCAGGCGCAGGACTACGACCACTGGGCGCAGCTCGGAAACCGCGGCTGGAGCTGGCAGGACGTGCTGCCGGTGTTCAAGCGCATGGAGCGCTTCGAGGGCGGCTCCGACGAATTCCGCGGCCGCGACGGCATCCTCCCCGTGACCCACACGCCGCGCAACAAGGTGCCGCTGCTGGAGAAGATGATCGCGGCGGCGGAGAAGATGGGCCTGCCCTACAACGCCGACCAGAACGGCGCGACGCAGGAAGGCATCGGCATGTCGCAGGTGACGATCGCCAAGGGTCGCCGCCAGAGCACCGCCTATTGCTATCTCGATCCCGCGCGTGGGCGCGCCAACCTCACGATCGCACCGGGCGCGATGGCCGGCTCCCTCGTCATGGAGGGCAAGCGCTGCGTGGGCGTGCGCTACACCGTGAACGGTGCTGCGCGCGAGGCGCGGGCCGCGCGCGAGGTCATCGTCTCGGGCGGCTCGATCAACTCGCCGAAGCTGCTGGAGCTCTCGGGCATCGGCCAGGGCGAGCGGCTGCGGGCGCTCGGCATCGCACCGGTGCACGAGCTGGCGGGCGTCGGCGAAAACCTGCGCGACCATTATTCGCCGCGCATGAAATTCGCGATCACGGGCAAGAACCTCACCTTCAACGACAATGCGCGCGGCTGGCGGCTGGCGCGCGAGGCGCTGAAATACGCGCTGTTCCGCGAAGGCTTCCTCGCCTCGACGTCGGTGCCGATCCGCATGTATTTCCGCACGCGCGTGGGCCTCGATTCGCCCGACGCCACGATCTCGATCGCGCCCTTCCTCTACGAGATGATCGGCAAGGAGCGGCGCGTCTCGGCGCGCAAGGGCATCACCATGAACGTGAACGTGCTGCGCTCCGAGAGCACGGGCTCGGTCCACATCAAGTCGGCCGATCCCGCCGAGCCGCCGGCGATCCGTTTCAACTTCCTGTCCACCGACCACGACCGCGACGGCATCGTGAAGGTGCTGCGCAAGGGCCGCGAGCTGATGGCGACCTCGCCGCTCAAGGAGATCACCGGCGAGGAGATCGCGCCCGGCGCGCACCTGCAGAGCGACGCCGAGCTGCTGGAATGGGTGCGGAACAACGCCGAGACGACCTATCACCCGGTCGGCACAGCCAAGATGGGCAACGACCCGCGCGCCGTGGTCGATCCCGAGCTGAGGGTGCACGGGCTGCAGGGGCTGCGGGTCGCCGACGCCTCGATCATGCCGACGCTCACCAGCGGCAACACCAACGCGCCCACGATCATGATCGGCGAGAAGTGTGCGGCGATGGTGCTGGCGGCTGCGGAGATGGCGAAGGCGGCCTAACGG
>SCVT01000649.1 GCA_004296815.1 Reyranella sp.
CCTGATCCCGCTCACCTTCAACCTCGACGCCACCGGCGCCATCATCATGCTGTGCGCCATCTACTACGGCGCGATGTACGGCGGCACCATCACCTCGGTGCTGATCAACGTGCCGGGCGAGGCGGCCTCCGTCGTGACCTGCATCGACGGTCACGCGATGGCACGCCAGGGCCGAGCCGGCTCGGCGCTGGCGATCGCCGCCATCGGCTCCTTCGTCGGCGGTACCTTCGCCACCATCGCCCTGGTCGTGGTCGCCATGCCGCTCGCCAGCCTGGCGCTGAAGTTCGGGCCGGTCGAGTTCTTCGCCCTGATGGTGGCGGGCCTCTGCCTGGTCGTGGGCCTGGCCGGAAAGAACATGCTGGCGGCGCTCCTGATGACGGTGATCGGGTTGCTGTTCGCCATGATCGGCGTCGATCCGGTGCGCGGGGCGCCGCGCTTCACCTTCGGAGTCGAGGAGCTCTACGACGGCATCGGCTTCATTCCCGTGGTCATGGGCCTTTTCGGCATCGCCGAGCTGCTGCTGGCGGCCGAGGCGCGGCAGACCCGCATGATCGAGACCGACCTCAAGAAGTGGATGCCGACCAAGGAGGAGCGGCGCGCCTCGGCCGGCGCCATCGCGCGCGGCTCGGTGATCGGCTTCGTGCTCGGCCTCATCCCGGGCGTAGGCTCGATCGTGCCGACCTTCATGGCCTACGTGCTGGAAAAGAAGGTGTCCAAGACGCCGGAGCGTTTCGGCAATGGCGCCATCGAGGGCGTTGCCTCGGCCGAGACGGCCAACAATTCCTACGCCAACGGCGCCATGGTGCCGCTGCTGGCGCTCGGCATCCCGAGCTCGCCGACCATCGCGGTGCTGATGGGCGCCTTCATCATCAACGGGCTGACGCCCGGTCCCTTCCTGTTCCAGGAGCGGCCGGACCTCGTGTGGACGGTGATCGCGAGCTTCTTCATCGGCAACGCGTTGCTCCTGATCCTCAACCTGCCGCTGGTCGGCCTGTGGGCCAAACTGCTCAAGATCCCGTTCAGCTACCTGTGCGCCGGCGTCCTGATCTTCTGCATCATCGGCGCCTACGGGCTGAAGCAGAGCCTGTTCGACGTCTGGGTGATGCTGGGCTTCGGCATCATCGGCTACCTTCTGCGGAAGCTCGACTTCCCGATCGCACCGGCGATCCTGGCGCTGATCCTGGGTCCGATGATGGAGAAGTCGCTGCGCACCACGCTCGAGATGTCGGGCGGCAGCTTCGCCATCTTCCTCGACCGTCCGGTCGCGCTCGCCCTGCTGGTCGTGCCCGTGATCGTGATCGGCGCGCTGTTGATACGACCGCGCGCCTTCTCCAAGCTCCGCGAAAATGAAGTGGACTGACAAAACCAACGAATAGATGGAGGAAACGATGATCATCCGCCGCCGTACCCTGCTGGCCGCTTCGGCCGCCGCGACCATCGCCAGCCCGGCGATCGCCCAGAACTATCCGCGCCGCGCCGTGCAGCTCATCGTCGCCTTCCCGGCCGGCGGCAGCACCGACGTGGGCGCGCGCATCCTCGCGGGCCTCGCCGAGAAGGATCTCGGCCAGGCGATCACGGTGGTCAACAAGGGCGGCGCCGGCGGCCAGCTCGGCTTCACCGAGATCGCGCGCGCCCGGCCCGACGGCTACACGCTGGGCTTCCTCAACCTGCCCGGCATGAACACCATCACGCTCGATCCCGAGCGCAAGGCGGCCTTCACCATCGACAGCTTCATCCCGATCGTGAACCAGGTGCTCGATCCCGGCCTGATCTGGGTCAAGGGCGACAGCCCCTACAAGACCCTGGCCGACCTGGTCGATGCGGCGAAGAAGAACCCAGGCAAGATCAGCGCCTGCACCACCGGCATCCTGAGCGACGATCACCTTGCCATTCTGATGGTGCAGGAAGCCGCCAAGTGCGAGTTCCGCATCGTCCATTTCGACGGCGGCGCGCAGCAGCTCACCGGCGTGCTGGGCGGCCATGTCGACGTGGCCTTCGACAATGTCGGCGGCGTCTTCAAGCGCGTGCTGTCGGGCGAGGTCCGCGGCCTCGCCGTCACCGACGTCGAACGGTCGAAGTTCCTGCCCAACGTGCCCTGCACCAAGGAGCTGGGCATGGGCACGGTGATCTCGTCGTCGACTCGCGGCGTCGGGGCGCCGAAGGGCACGCCGGCCGACGTGGTCAAGGTCGTGGAGACCGCCTTCCTGAAGGCGATCAACAGCCCGGAGATGAAGGAGAAGATGGATGCTGTCGGCCTGGCGCTGAAGCCGATGGCCGGCGCCGTCTACGCCAAGTACTACGCCGACCTGCAGGCCCAGGCGAAAAAGTACACGGAGTGGGCGCTCAAGATGCGGTAGGGCGCTTTCGCAGAAAGCGCCGCCGCCCGCCCAAGCTGACGCGTTACGAACGCGTCAGCTTGTTAAACGGGATGTCCTTGTCCACGCGGACATCCGCCGGAAGACCCAGCACACGCTCCGCCACGATGTTGCGCAGGATCTCGTCGGTGCCGCCGGCGATGCGGAAGCCGGCGCCGCCGATCCACTGCGCCTGGAAGCCGGCAGCGTGCGGCACGTCCTCCTTCATGACGCCGGCATGGCCCATCAGCTCCATGGCGAAGGCGCCCATGTCCTGCATCTTGGGTGCGGCCACGATCTTGATGATCGATGATTCCGGCCCCGGAGTCTGACCCTTGGAGAGCGCCGTCAGCGTGCGATAGCGCGTGAGCTTCAGGCCCTGCTGCTGGACGTACCATTCGGCGATCTTGGAACGGACCTGCTGGTTGCGGATCGCGGGTCCATCCTCCAGCTCGGTGTCGCGCGCCAGCTCCATCAACTCGTCGATGTCGAGGCCGCCCGAGGGCAGGCCGACGGCCAGCCGCTCGTTCATCAACGTGGTGAGGGCGGCCTTCCAGCCCTCGCCCACCTTGCCCAGCCGCTGGCTGTCGGGAACGCGCACGTCGGTAAAGAACACCTCGTTGAAGTTGGCGCCGCCCGACATCTGCTTGATCGGCCGCACCTCGACGCCCGGGCTCTTCATGTCGAGGAAGAACATGGTGAGGCCCGCGTGCTTCGGGACATTCGGATCGGTGCGCGTGATGACGATGCCGTAGTCGCAATAGTGCGCGCCCGAAGTCCAGACCTTTTGGCCGTTGATCACCCAACCGTCGCCATCACGCTCCGCCTTCGTCCGGATGCCCGCGACGTCAGAACCGGCGGCGGGCTCGGAGAAGAGCTGGCACCACACTTCCTGGCCGTGCAGGGCGGGCTTCACGTAGCGCTTGAGATGTTCCGGGCTCGCATAGGCCATCATGGTCGGGATGCACATGCCCAGCCCGATGTCGAAGAAGCCCAATGGCACCAGGTAGTTCGCCTCTTCCTGCTGGTAGATCACCTGCAGGATGGGCGAGCCGCCGCGGCCGCCGAACTCCTTGGGCCAGGTGATGCGCGCGTAGCCCGCCTTGGCCTTCTTGTCCTGCCACTCCTTGGCCTTGGCGAGCAGGCCGGGATCGTCGTTGCGGGCGCGGAAGGCCTTGCTGTCGTCGCTCTTGCGCGTAGCGTTGGCGTCGAGCCAGATGCGCACTTCCTTGCGGAAGGCGGCTTCTTCGGGCGTGTCGTTGAAGTCCATCGTTGCCTCCTCAGGCCGCGTTCTTCTGTTCGAGGCGCGTCACCAGCTTGTCCTTCCACGCCATCGGCCCGCCGAGCGACAGCGCCATCAGGCGCGAGCGGCGGTAGTGGAACTGCGTGTCGGCCTCCCAGGTGAAGCCGATGCCGCCATGGGTCTGGATGTTCTCCTTGGCGGCGAAGTCGTAGGCGTCGGTCGCGGCGATGCGCGCGGCAGCCGCGGCGAGCGGCAGGTCGGCGCCACCCTCGGTCAGCATCATGGCGCCGTAGTAGGCGTTGGAGCGCGCCAGCTCGAGCTTCACGTAGCAGTCGGCAAGCTTGTGCTTGATCGCCTGGTAGGAGCCGATGGCGCGGCCGAAGGCCTGGCGCTGCAGCGCGTAGTCGCGCGCCATCCACATCGCGGCTTCGGCACCGCCCACCTGGGCGAAGGCGAAGTAGACCGCGGCAGCGTCGTAGAGCCGCTCGAGCAGGCGCCAACCCTCACCCTCGGCGCCCAGCAGCTCGGCCGAGGCGTCCTTGAAGGTGAGCTCGGCGTGCTTGCGCGCCGGATCGATCGTCTCGATGCGCTTCTTCGCGACGGCCGCCTGCTTGAGGTCGACGATGACGAGAGACACCGCGCGCTCGCCGGCGCCACCGGTATTGGCGAGTGCAATGGCGAAGGTCGCGGCCTCGCCGTCGGTCACCGGCACCTTCCGGCCGTTGAGGCGGCCGTTGCCGAAGGTCGTCTTGATGGTGCGCGGCTTGGGTGGCTGCGGCCCCTCGGCGATGGCCAGCGTGCCGATCGCCTTGCCTGCGGCGAGCTCGGGCAGCCACTTCTTCTTCTGCGCGTCGGAGCCTGCAAGCTTCAGCACCTCGGTCGCCAGGACGACAGACGTGTCGAACGGCACGGGGGCCGCCGCGCGGCCGATCTCCTCGGCCACGACGCAGACTTCGAGCGGCGAGAGGCCGAGACCGCCGAACTCTTCGGGAATGCCGGTGGCCGGCACGCCGAGATCGACGAGGCCCTTCCACACGTCGTCGGCATGGGTTTCGTTGCCGTCGAGCACGCGCCGCACCACCTTGGTGGGGCACTTGTCGGCGAGGAACTTGCGAACCTGCTCCTTGAGCAGCTTCTGGTCGTCGGAGAAATCGAAGTTCATGATGGGTCGACCCTAGCAAGGGAGCCCGGTTCGGGGAACGGTTCTAGGTTCCGGCAGGCGAGTTGATGGTGAGGTAGGTTCGCTGGATGGAAACGACGCAAATCAAGGACTGGCACGCCCACGTCTATTTCGACGCCGCATCGCGCGACACAGCGTGGGCCTTGCGCGAGCGCATCGAGAAGAGCTTCGAGATCGAGATGGGCCGCTTCCACGAGAAGCCGGTCGGCCCGCATCCGATGTTCAGCTACCAGGTCGCCTTCCGCAACGACCAGCTCGCGCCGCTGCTCTCGTGGTTCGCGCTGAACCGCGGCGACCTCACCCTGTTCATCCATCCCAATACCGGGCACGATCTCGAGGACCATCGCGACCGCGCGATCTGGATGGGCCGGCAGGTGCCGCTCGTCCTCGACATCTTCACGAAGAAGGAATGACGGAATGGACTCGCTGCTGCCGCTCGCCCGCAAGGTCGGAGAGAAGCTGAAGGCGCGCAAGGAGACGATCGGCATCTCCGAATCGTCGGCCGGCGGCCTGGTCTCGGCAGCGCTGCTCGCCGTGCCGGGCGCCTCCGCCTACTTCATGGGCGGCGCCGTGGTCTACACGCGGCCGGCGGGCGACGCGTTCCTCGCGGTGCCGCGCGAGAAGCGCGCGGGCGTGCGCTCCTCCTCCGAGCCGTGGGCGCTGCTGGCCGCGGAGCATGTGCGTGGCCGACTCAAGACGACGTGGGGGCTCGCGGAAACCGGCGCAGCCGGCCCGACCGGCAACTCCTACGGCGATCCCGCAGGCCACACCTGCGTGGCGGTGTTCGGCCCCAACGGCAGCGTGGCGCGCACGCTGCGCACCGGCTCGGGCGATCGCGAGGCCAACATGTACGCTTTCGCGGCCGAAGCCTTGAAGCTCATGGACGAGCAGCTTTCCTGAGCAGCGCCGCGGCGGCGAGGCAGATCCAGCCTAGGATGAAGGCGGTGCCGCCGATCGGCGCCACGGCGCCGAACCATTTCGGGCCGCCGAACGCCAGCGCGTAGAGCGCGCCGGGGAAGAACACGCTGCCGATCAGGAAGAGCCATTGGGCGGCCAGCGCGGTGCGCCCGCCGAGCCGCTCACCATGCGCAAGAGCCGCGACGGCGAGGATCGCCAGCGCATGGATCATCTCGTACTGGCTGCCGGTGTGCAGCCACTCGCGTGCCTTGAGGCCGGCCGGCGTGGAGACGTCGATACCGTGTGCGGCGAAGGCGCCGATCGCGATGGCGAGCGCGGCACTCAGCGCCGCGACGACGATCCAGCCCCGCGCCGCCGCTTTGCCCATCGGGACTACTGCGGCCGCGCCTGCGGCCGACCGCCGGCGGTGATGCCGCCGTCGATCACCAGCTCCTGGCCGGTCATGTAGTTGGCCGCATCGGTGCAGAGGAACAGCACGCCGTTAGCGATGTCCTGCGCCTCGCCCACCCGCACCAGCGGCGTGATGGCAGCAGACCGCTCGACCGGATCGATGGCTGCGTTGCGGCGGTTGCCTTCTGCGCTGGTCGGGATCTTGCCCCAGATCGGCGTGGCAATGATGCCGGGATGGACGGAGTTGCAGCGGATGTTGTCGTGCGCATGCTCGAGCGCGACGGACTTCGAGAGCAGCCGCACGCCGCCTTTGGTGGCGGAATAGGCCGCGAGTCCCGGCGAGCCGCGCAGGCCCGCGATCGAGGACATCAACACGATCGAGCCGCCGCCGGCGCGTCGCATTGCGGGGATCGCATGCTTGATCGAGAGGAACACGCCGTCGAGGTTGATCGCCTGCTGGCGCTGCCAGTCGGCGAGCGTCATCGTCTCAATCGGTGCGGCGACGCCGATGCCCGCGTTGGCAACCATGATGTCGAGCCGGCCGAAGCGCGTCTCGGCCTCGGCAATGACGCCCAGCCACGCGCCCTCGTCGCGCACGTCGTGGTGCAGGTAGTGGGCCTTGCCGCCCGCTTTGGTGATGCGCGCGACGACCGTCTTGCCGAGATGGTCGTCGATGTCGGTGATCAGGACCGATGCACCCTCGCGTGCCAGCGTTTCGGCACAGGCTTCGCCGATGCCCGACGCGCCACCGGTGACGATGGCGACTTTTCCGGAGACCTGTCCCATGGAGCGCTTAGCGGCCCTTCCAGTTGCCGGGCCGCTTCTCCGCATAGGACTTCACGCCTTCCTTGAAGTCCTCGGTCTTGCGCGTCCAGTCCTGCTCGGTGAGCTCGCGCTCGGTGGCGATCTCGGCACCATCGGCGAAGCCGCGGCGCATGGTCTCTCGGGTCGACTGCACGGCGAGCGGCGCGCCCTCGGCGATCTCGGCGGCGAGCTTCATCGCCTCCTTGCGCACGTCGGCGAGCGGCACCAGCACGTCGGCCATGCCCCAGGCGACGGCCTCCTCGCCGCCGATGCGACGGCCCGTATAGAACATGAGGTTCGCCTTCTGCTGGCCGATCAGGCGCGGCAGGGTGAAGGTGAGCGAGAAGCCGGGATGGAAGCCCAGCCGCGTGAAGTTGGCGGCGAAGCGGCCCTCGGCGCAGGTGACGCGGAAGTCCGGCATCAGGGCGAGGCCGAGACCACCGCCGATCGCCGGACCCTGCACCGCCGCGACACTGGGCTTCTTCGAGCGGAACAAGCGGGTCGCTTCCTTGTAGAGGTGCTTGCCGCTCTCGGCCGCGCCGGTCTGCGGCCGGTTGGCGAAGTCGGCGCCGGCGCAGAACGACTTGCCCTGCGCGCACAGCACGTAGGCGCGGATGTTGTTGTCGCGATCGAACGCCTCGAACGCGTCGGCGATCTGGTTGATCAGCGAATTGTCGAAGAAATTGTGCGGCGGCCGCTGGATCTCGACGACACCGACATGACCTTCGCTGCTGACGCCGATATCCTTGAATGTGCCGGTCATGGTCGCTTCCTTCGGGGCTATAAGTGAGCGGCGATATTGCCCCGCCGCCGGGGCCCTAGTCGATACGGGAGGACCGAAAATGCCGCAAAGCGAACGTCATGCTCTGGTGCTGGGCGGAGGCACGATGGGCGTGGGAATCATCGCCATGTTCCTGGCCGGCGGCTGGAAGGTGGACGTCGTGTCACGGTCCGCATCGACGCGCGAAGGCCTGCCGGCGGCGACGGCGCGGGCGCTTAAGGCAATGGGCAAGGCCGACGACACGTCTGGACTTGCCGCCTGGGCCACGCTGGAGGAGGCGCCATGGGCCAAGATCGACCTCGTGGTCGAGACCGTGACCGAGGACCTGGCGCTAAAGCAGAGACTGTTCGCCGATATGGAGAAATTCTCCAAGCCCGGCATCCCCCTCACGTCGAACTCCTCGAGCTTCCCGATCAGCGAGATCGGCAAGGGGCTGAAGAGCCAGAGCCGCATGATGGGCCTGCACTTCTTCATGCCGGCGCATCTCGTGCCGCTGGTCGAGGTCGTGCGCTCCGTCCACACCGACATCCCGCTCGCCGAAGAAGTCGGCCGCATCATGAGCGACCTCGGCAAGCGGCCGGTGCAGGTGAGGAAGGACGTGATCGGCTTCCTGGGCAATCGTATCCAGGGGGCACTGATGCGGGAGGCTCTCTGGCTCATCGAACAGGGTGTCGCGAGCCCAGAGGACATCGACGCGACCGTGCGCCTGTCGTTCGGCTTCCGCTACGCCGCGGCCGGCCCGATCACCCAGAAGGAGCATTCCGGCTGGGACACGACCTGCGCGGTCGCCAAGATCATCTGGCCCGACCTCACCAACGCCGACGGCCCGCCGCCGGTCCTGCAGCGCAACGTCGACGAGGGCCGCATCGGCTTCAAGACGAAGGGCGGCTTCTTCGACTGGGACGAGGCGTCGATAGCAAAAGAGCGCGCCCGTTATGAGCGCGCTCTCTCGAAGTGTCTCGAAATCTTCCGCGAGGAAGGAATTCTCAGCTAAGCGCCTTCAGAGGCGCTAGGCAGCGCGGCCTCGACCGCGGCCGGCGCCACCGCCGCCGCCGAAGCGACGCTTCTTCCACTGCGGCTGGCGCGGCTCGCCCTGGGGCCGGTCGCCGTAGGGGCGATCACCCTGGGGGCGGTCGCCCTGCGGGC
>SCVT01000650.1 GCA_004296815.1 Reyranella sp.
CAGGAGTCACCGGCCCGCTGCTCGACATCTTCTACGTCCGCACCGGCATGACCCGGCAGGTCAACGTCGCTACCAAGGCCGCCGCCCAGGTGCTGGGCCATCTCACCAAGGTGGTCTATTTCGGCGCGGTGATCGCGGGGCCCGCCGGCCGCGATCCCGAGCAGTGGCTGATCATGCTCTATGCCGCCTGCTTCGCCGTGCTGGGCACGACCCTCTCGCGCAGCTTTCTCGACCGCATGTCGGACAAGCAGTTCTATCATTGGACGCGCCGCGTGATCCTGGGGCTGGGCGCGGTCTATGTTGCGCAAGGGGTCTGGCTGATGGTGACGCGATGAGCGACGCGAAGGTCGACGTGAAGGCCGAAGTCCGGGCGCTGCTCGACAGGCTGCCGGACGATTGCACCTACGCCGACGTGCAGCGCGGCATCGCGGTGCTGATGTGGCCGAAGCAAAGTGACGGGAGCCTGGCGCCGCCCAAGCGCGTCGACCCGGACGAAGTGAAGCGCCGCCTGCGCGAATGGATGAAATCGGAGAAGGACAAATGAAGGACCGCGTCTCGATCGACCTCAAGGACGGCGTCGCCGACGTCCGCCTGATCCGTGCCGACAAGATGAACGCGCTCGATCCCGCGATGTTCGAGGGCATCATTGAGGCGGGCGCGAAGCTCGCCGACATGAAGGGCTTGCGCTGCGTCGTGCTGTCGGGCGAGGGCAAGGCCTTCTGCGCCGGCCTCGACATGGCAAGCTTTGCCGCGATGAACCAGGGCGATGCCGCCGTGCCCGGGTCACGCGATCTCACCAAGCGCACCCACGGCATCGCCAACCGGCCGCAGCAATGCGCCTGGCTGTGGCGCGAGCTGCCGGTGCCGGTGATCGCCGCGGTCCATGGCGTGGCCTTCGGCGGCGGCTTCCAGATCGCGCTGGGCCCGGACGTCCGCTATGCCACGGCCGACACGCGCTTCTCGGTGATGGAGATCAAGTGGGGACTGGTGCCCGACCTCGCCGGCACCCAGCTCATGCGCCATCTCGCGCGCGAGGACGTGGTGCGCGAGCTCACCTATACCGGCCGCATCTTCAACGGCACCGAGGCGCAGCAGATGGGCTTCGTGACCCGAGTCGTCGACGATCCGCGCGCCGCGGCGCTGGAGACGGCGAAGGAAATCGCTTCCAAGAGCCCCGACGCGATGCGTGCCAACAAGCGGCTGCTCAACGCCGCCGTGGCGACCGATGCCGCGTCGGGCCTGATGATGGAGTCGGTCGAGCAGCAGAAGCTGATCGGCTCGCCCAATCAGCTCGAGGCCATCATGTCCAACCTGCAGAAGCGCGCGGCGAACTACAAGGACTAGCGGCCCTGGAAGGCGGGCTTCCGCTTCTCGACGAAGGCCTGCACCGCCTCCTTGTGGTCGGCGGTGCGCGAGGCGGACACGAGGCGCTCGGCCTCGCGGAAGTGCGCCGTCGGGTAGTCGATGTGCAACGCGTCGTCGAGATTGTCCTTGATGAGGCGCAGCGCGACCCGCGGCCCGTCGGCCAGCGACTTGGCGAAGGCGAAGGCCTCGTCCTGCAGCTTGGCGTCGTCGACCACGCGATTGAACAAGCCGATGCGTTCGCCGCGCTCGGAATCGACCTTCTCCGAGGTCAGCATCAGCTCGCGCGCCCGCATCGGGCCCACCGTGCGCGTCAGGAGCCAGGCGATGCCGTAGTCGCCCGAGAGGCCGATCTTGGCATAGCCCGTCGTGCCGAACGCCGACTTGGCGGCGATGCGGATGTCGCAAGCGAGCGCGATGGCGAGGCCGGCGCCGGCCGCTGCCCCGGGAAGCGCGGCGATGGTCGGCTTGCGCACCGCGAACAGCGCGCCGGTGAGGTGCGTCTGGCGCCAGCGCAGGTCGGAGAGCCGCTCCTCGTAGGTCATCTGGCCGCGAGGCCCGCGTCCGCCCATGCCCTTGACGTCGCCGCCGCTGCAGAAGGCGGTGCCTGCGCCGGTGATCAGCAGCGCGCCGACGGTCGGGTCGTCGCCGCGCGCCTTGATCTGGTCGCGCAGCGCCTGGGTGAGGTCGGGCGACATGGCGTTGCGCGCCTCGGGGCGGTTGAGCGTGATGACGGCCACGCCGTCGCGCACGCTGCAGAGAAGTTCCTTGGTGCCGGTGTCGATGTCCATCTGAGTTCCTGTTCCCGTGGCAGGCCATGCCATCGTATTGGCAGGCACAATGTGTTGCCCGTTCTACGGCGGCGCGGCAGAGTCGCCACATGACATTCCCGGTCACCGAACACATCGTCAAGACGGCCCGCCATACGACGGGCTATCTCGCTTGCGGAGCGAAAGACGGTCCGCTGCTGGTCTTCTGCCACGGCTGGCCCGAGCTCTCGCTGTCGTGGCGGCACCAGCTTCCGGCATTCGCAGCCCTCGGCTTCCGCTGCATCGCGCCCGACATGCGCGGCTATGGCCGCTCGAACACCTACACGCGGCACGAGGATTTCTCGCAGGAAGAGATCGTGGCCGACATGCTCGAGCTGCTGGCGGCTCTCGGTCGGGAGAAGGCGGTGTGGATCGGCCACGACTGGGGCAGCCCCGTCGTGTGGAACATCGCCGCACATCATCCCGACAAGACAGTGGGCGTCGCGAGCCTTTGCGTGCCCTATCTCTCGACCGGCTTCACACTGGAGAGCGTGGTGCCGCTGGTCGACCGCGCGCTTTATCCCGAGGCGAAGTTTCCCGCCGGCCAGTGGGACTACCAGTTCTTCTACGAGGAGAGCTTCCACAAGGCCTGCGCGACCTTCGACGCCAGCCCGCGCAACATGGTGAAGGCGCTGTTCCGCAAGGGCGATCCCGCCCGCGTCGGCAAGCCGGCGCCGACCGCGATGGTGCGGGTCGCCGGCGGCTGGTTCGGCGGCAATGCCTGCCCCGACGTGCCGCGCGATCCCGACGTGCTGACCGAGCAGGACATGGAGGCCTATGCCGCCGCGCTCACCAGGAACGGCTTCTTCGGGCCCGACTCCTGGTACATGAACCACAAGGCGAATGCCGCCTATGCGAAGCGAGCGAAGAACGGCGGCAAGCTCGCCATGCCGGTGCTCTTCCTGCACGGCGCCTACGACACGACCTGCGAGACCATGACGTCGAAGCTCGCCGAGCCGATGCGCCGCGACTGCGCCGACCTCACCGAGGTGGTGGTCGAGTCCGGCCACTGGATGGCGCAGGAGAAGCCGGTGGCGGTGAACGCCGCATTGGCCAAGTGGCTGGCGGCGAAGCTGCCGGCCTACTGGAAAGGCTAGTCGCGCTTCGCCTGCAGCGCCGCGCGCCGCTCCAGGCTCGCCTTCGGCCAGGTCGTGGCCAAGTCGTAGAACTCCGGCACGACCGGAACGTCCTTGGG
>SCVT01000651.1 GCA_004296815.1 Reyranella sp.
TCTGGCAGTTGTCGGCCTGCACGAGGCCGCGGCCGCCGTACATCAGGCGGTAGTAGCTCCCCATCAGCCGCATCAGCTCCTCGCCGTGCGGCGTCAGGAAGCCCGGCTCGACCGGCCACGTGGGCCACGGGGTCGCGGCGATCTTGTCGAGCTCGGCATTGGAAAGCGTGGGCGACCGCACGCCGTGGCGCGAGAGCAGCACCGCCCGCTCGATCTGCCAGCCCGGTGGCGTCGGCATGATCTGGGCGGCGGCGGGCACGACACCAGCCAGCAGCGAGGCGACGACCGAAGCCGCGACGACGAGAACGCTTGAGCGCATGGAACTCCCCCTCGGGGGAAATATGCCGTGCCTCGGTCCCGCTCGTCATCCGTTCCGTGCCGGGCGTTCCGTGCCGGGCGTTCCGTGCTAGTCTGCGGGCATGCCCGTCCAGTGGACGATCTCGCATGCCGAGCGGCTGGTCGTTGCCGTTGCCAAGGAGCAGGTGACGACGGCCGACATCGAGCGCTATTTCGCCGGCATCACGGCCGACGGCGCGATGGGCTATCGCAAGATTTTCGAGATCACCCACGCCCTGAATGCGCTGAGCGACGACAACCTCAAAGCCCTGGGTCAAAGGGTCGTGCTCTACGCCCAGCATGGCCAGGTCGGGCCGCTGGCCCTGGTCGCGGCCTCCGACGAGAGCTTCCATCAAGCCAAGGTCTTCGCCGCCGCGGCCACCGCCCGCCGGCCGCTCGCGATCTTCCGCGAGCTGCACAAGGCGCGTGAATGGCTCGACGCGCAGCCGGCGCCTGACGCCTGAATGTCCGACGGATTCACGATCGGCCCGCGCCCGCGACGCCTGCTGCTCGCCGCCAATGCCGTATTCCTGCTGGTCGCCTCGGCCGGCGGCTTCGTGGCCGATCTCGTCGGCGCCTTCACCGGCGCGGGCCCGCAGGGCGCCGTGCTGCGCGCGGTGCCCGACGCCGCCATCGGCTTCGTCGAGGCGCACGGGCTCGCCTTCATCCTCGGTGTGCTCCTCTGGCGCGCCGAGCCGGTCCGCTCGTGGCATCTCACCGCGTTTGCGATTCACGTGCTGCTCGGCACGTCGAACCTGGTCTTCTGGCAGCTATTCATCACGGGCAACATGCTGGTCGTGGGTTACGTGACGACGATCCTCCACGTCATGTTCGCGTCGCTGCAGCTCGGTGCGGCGCTGTTCGCCTGACCGGCCGCTACGTCTTCAGCGTCTTCGTGAGCGTGATCTCGGCGTTCAGCACCTTGGAGACGGGGCAGCCCTTCTCCGCCGCCTCGGCGAGCTTGTCGAAGGTCGCCTGATCGAGATTCGGCACCTCGGCCACCAGCGTCAGCGCCGACTTGGAGATCTTGAAGCCAGCGCCGTCCTGGTCGAGCGACACCGCCGCCTCGGTCTGCAGCAGCGTCGGCGTGAAGCCCGCGGTCTGGAGCTGGAAGGCCAGCGCCATGGTGAAGCAGCCGGCATGGGCCGCCGCGATCAGCTCCTCGGGGTTGGTGCCCTTCTCGCCCTGGAAGCGCGTCTTGAAAGAGTAGGCGGTCTTCGAGAGCACGCCGGAATCGGTCGTGAGGTCGCCGTTGCCGTCCTTGCCAGTGCCGCGCCATTCGGCCTTCGCCTTGCGGATCATGTCGCCCTCCTCGGTTGGTCGGGCCGCAACATGCGCCGGCCGTATGACAGAAGCGATTCATCCTTTGGTATGGGTCCCGAGACGGCATCCGAGCCGGATGCTAGGTTCCCCGTTCCTTCGAGGGAGAGTTTCATGCGGGTGCTTCTCGGTGCGCTGGTTTCGGCGCTCCTTCTGGCCGGCTGGGCGACGACAGGTTCGGCACAGAACGGGCTGGAGCGCTTCGAGAAGGAACTGAAGCCGCAGCTCGAGCTCGAGAAGTTCACCTACAAGAGCGGGCGCCCGCTCGGCAGCTCGGGCTTCGAGCTCGAGGGCGTCGAGGCAGTGGTGCCGGCCAATGCCGCGACCGGCGACAAGGCGAGCACGGTCAAGATCGACAAGGTCACTGTCCAGGAGCTCGACTTCGACCGGCTGAAGAAGGACAGCAAGGACGACCTCGCGCCGCGCTTCGCCAAGCTGAAGCTGGAGGGCATGACCGGCGACGACGAGATGTTCACCGCGCTCGAGCCCTACGGCGTGCCGAAGGTGCCGGTCGACATCACCTTCGACTATCTGCTCGATCCGGCGGCCAAGGTGTTGACGGTCAACACGCTCGAGGTCAGCCTGCGCGGCCAGGCGAAGCTCGCGCTGACGCTGGTGATGGACGGGATCAGCGACAAGACCGACATGGACACCGCCAAGGACGAGGGCCGCATCCGTACCGCCTCGTTCACCTTCGACGACAAGGAGCTGCTGGCCAAGCTGGTGCCCGCCCTCGCCAAGGAGGAAGGGCTGAAGCCGCAGGAGCTGGTCGGCACCGCACTCGATGCCATCGCAGGCTTCGCCCAGCTCCAGAGCGGCGAGACGCTCAGGGCGCTCGACGCGGTCTCCTCATTCCTCGCCGACTGGCAGGCGCCCAAGGGGCCGCTGGCGCTTGGGCTGAAGCCCGCCAAGACGGCAGGGCTCGACGACCTCGACAAGATCATGGTGCCCAACGCACTCTCGACCATCTTCGGCTTCACCGCGACCTATCCGGCGGCTCGCGCCGGCGCGGCCAAGGCGGGCTCGAAGGGCAAGTAAGAAAAGACGAGCAGGAGGAAACATGAAGCGTCGAACGCTGATCGCGGGAGCTGCCGGTGCCGCCGCCCTGCCGCTGGGCGCCAGTGCGGTGGCGCAACAGGAGGTCTTTCCCAGCCGCCCCATCCAGATGATTGTGCCGTTCCCGCCGGGCGGCGTCGCCGACATCACGGGGCGGCCGGTGGCGCATGTCATGGGTCGGCTGCTCAACCAGTCGGTGGTCGTCCAGAACCGTGCGGGCGCGGGCGGCTCGGTCGGTGCCGCGCTCGCCGCGCGCGCCGCGCCGGACGGCTACACGATCCTGATGGCGCTGTCGTCGATCTCGGTGCTGCCGGTGGCGGATCGCCTGCAGGGCCGCACGGCGGCTTACGAACTCGACCAGTTCGCGCCGATCGCGCTGATCAGCGCCGATCCCACGGTGCTCGTGGTGAGCGCCGACGGCCCGTACAAGACGCTGAAGGATTTCGTCGACGCGGCGAAAGCCAAGCCCGGCACGATCAACTACGGCTCGTCGGGCGTGTACGGCACGCTGCATGTGGCGATGGAGATCTTCGCCAAGGCCGCCGGCATCTCGCTGTTCCACATCCCCTACCAGGGCGGCGGCCCGGCGGTGGCGGCGCTGCTCGGTGGCCAGATCGATGCGCTGGCCTCCGGCCCCTCGGCGGCGATCGGCCAGATCAAGGCGGGCAAGATGCGGGCGCTCGCGGTGTGGGGCGACAAGCGCCTCGCCTCGATGCCCGACGTGCCCAGCATGAAGGAGCTGGGCTACGACGCCACCTTCTATATCTGGTCGGGCCTGTTCGCACCGGTCGCCACGCCGCAACGGATCGTCGGCATCCTGCGCGACGCAGCCAAGCGCACCGTCGAGGATGCCGAGTTCAAGGAGGCCATGGCCAAGGTCGAGACGCCGATCGCCTATCTCGATGCGCCGGAGTTCAAGACCTTCCTCGACCGCGACGCCGCAAGGCTGCGGGTCGCGGTCGAGGGGATCGGCAAGGTTCCCGAGAAGTAAGCGCCCAGAAGCAGAGACTAGGTCCGGTCGACCATGTAGGGCCGGCGAAGGCGCTCGATCTCCGCCTGGTTCGGCGTATAGGGCTCGGCCTTGGGATCGAAGCGCGTCCAGCCGGATTTGCGATAGTCGGCCTCGCGCGAGATGTAATCGATCGGCCGGTGCTGATCCATGATGCGCAGCGCGCGCGACTCGTTAGCTTCCGAGACACGCACGCTCACCATGGTGCCGCCGCGGCGGACCGCCTCGCAATAGACTTCGGCCTCCTCAGCCGGCACGCCCGACGCGACGAGCGCGCCGACCATGCCGCCGGTCGCGGCACCTGCGGCCGCACCGACCGCAGTCGCCGCCAGCGCACCGGCTGCGACCACCGGACCGAGGCCCGGGATGGCGATCACGCCGAGGCCGGCGAGCAGCCCTGCCGTGCCGCCCAGCGCCGCACCGATGCCTGCACCAGCGCCCGCACCGGAGGGTTGCTCGGCGCGCACGCTCTCCTCGCAGACGTAGCGGTTGGCGATGATGTTGATGTCGGACGAGGCGCAGCCGGCGGCCTCGAGGTCGGCGACGACCTGGCTGGCCTGGCCGTAGCTGTCATAGACGCGCGCGATGGTCTTCATGGGATTCTCCTGCGGTGTGGGTTGTTGGCGTTACTGCGTGACGACGTTGCCCTTGAAGTCGACGGCGATCTCGACGTCGCTGCCGGCCTTCTTGCCCTTGCCGCGCCAGATGCCGTCGGCGTCCTTCTGCAGCGTCGAGACGTCGTTCACGCCCGCCGCCACTGCGCGATCCTTGGCCTGGTTCTCGGTGAAGGAGTTCGCGCCCTTCAGCGGCGCGCCCTGCTCGGGCGCCTGCGCCTTGAACGTGTCGGCCTTGCAGGCCGCCATGAAGGCTTCCTGCGTGATCTTGCCGTTCTGCGGCGAGGTCTGCGCACGGATGCGGATATAGGCGAGATAGCGATCCGCCTCGGGGCCGTGCAACACGCCGTCCTTGTTGGCGTCGGCCTGCGCCCACTCGGCGGTGCAATCGGGATCGCTGGCGGCGAAGGCGATGGACGGTACGGCGACGAACGCTGCGACGAGAAGAACGACTTTCATTCGAAACCTCCGAGGAATGGGGTTCGGAAAGAACGGAAGTCCTGCAACTGCGTTGCGCCGGGGGACGTTTTATGGACAGCGGTGCCATCCCGGTCGCCGCTGCGAACATGGAGAACCAACCCATGAACGACCCCAACAAGCAGAATCCTTCCCAGCAGCAGGATCGCGAGCGCCAGCAGCGCGAGCAGGTCCAGCGCGAGCAGCAGCAGAAGCAGAACCAGAAGCCCAACCAGAAGCCTGGTCAGCCGCAGCAGCCGCAGCAGCCGCAGAACAAGGATCAGTAATCCTTGAAGTTCGAACGAAGTGCCCGCCTCACGGCGGGCACTTTTTCGTTCAGCTCAGGAGATCAACCATGACGACACACGCTTCGACTCCACTTCGCGAAGTGCCCTCGGTGCCGCCGGTGCCGGGCAAGGCCGATCCGATCCCACCCGAGATGCCGCAGCGCCCCGAGACGCCGACGCCGGAGGACATGCCGCCGCCGGTACAGCATCCGCCGGGCCCGCCGCCCGCCACGGCCCTCACTGATTGGTAACCGGATCACCGGCGCCGCCCTTGTGATCGCGCCCGGGCAACGGCACGATGATGCTTTCCATCGGGGGAGTTCATCAGGATGAATCTTGACGCTTTTGCCGCGTCGTGGGCGCCGCGCCTTCTCAGCGTGCTGCGCATCATGACCGGCCTTCTGTTCCTGCAGCACGGCACCGCCAAGCTGTTCAAGATCCCGGTCATACCGATGTTCGCCAATCTCAGCCTGACGTCGCTGCCGGGCATCGCAGGCATCCTCGAGCTGGTTGGCGGCGTGCTGATGATCCTGGGCCTGTTCACGCGCAGCACTGCCTTCGTCCTGTCGGGCCTGATGGCTTTCGCCTATTTCATCGCCCATGCGCCGCGCGGCTTCTGGCCGATCCTCAATGCCGGCGAGTTGGCGGTGCTCTACTGCTTCGTGTTCCTCTATTTCGCCGCCGCGGGCCCCGGCCCCTGGAGCATCGACGCCGCTCGCAAGAAGTAGCCCTTAACGGGCGTTCACCCAGGCTGTATGGAACGGCGGACGGCTGCTTCGGCAGCCGTTTCGCTGTGCACAAGAACACTTCGGGAGGAAAGCCGTGTCCAAGCCGGTCGCCGTCAATCGCCGCCGTTTCGCAACGCTTGCAGGCGCCGCCGCGCTCGCCGCCCCGACGGTTGCGCGCGCCCAGACGAGCTGGAAGCCCGACAAGCCGATCACGATCTACAACCCGTTCGCCGCCGGGGGCGTCACCGACGTCCACATGCGCCTGCTCGGCGAGATCGTGGGCAAGACGCTCGGGCAGCAGGTCATCATCGACATCAAGCCGGGCGCTGCCGGCACGCTTGCGCCGGCGATGCTGCTCAACGCCAAGCCCGACGGTCAGACGCTCGCGGTCATGAGCATCAACACGCTGCGCTATCCGCACTACCAGCAGACGAGCTGGAACCCGCTGACCGACTTCACCTACATCACCGGTCTCTCGGGATACACGATGGGCATCGTCGTGCGCTCCGACTCTCCCTGGAAGACGTTCCAGGACATGATCGACGCCGGCAAGAAGGACCCCGACAAGTACAACTACGGCACCTCGGGCGTGGGCGGCACCGGCCAGCTCATGATGATCGAGGTCGAACAGGCGACCGGCGCCAAGTTCACGCACGTGCCCTACAAGGGCGGCGCGGAGTGGATGCAGGCGCTGATGGGCGGCGAGATCCAGTTCATCGCCGACGCCGCGCAATGGGCGCCGTTCGTCGACGACGGCAAGTGCCGCATTCTGGCCTTCGCCACCGAGCAGCGCATCCCGCGCTACAAGGACATCCCGACCATGACCGAGCTCGGCGTCAAGGTCGTGGGCCAGAGCCCGTACGGCCTCCTCGGACCGAAGGGCATGCAGCCGGTGGTCGTCGACACGCTCTACCAGGCCTTCAAGCAGGCCTCGGCCGATCCCAAGGTCACCGAGTATCTCGCGAAGTTCATCCAGGTACCGTGGGACAAGAATCCCGCCGAGTTCCGCGCCTTCGCCGAGAAGTACTATGTCGACGTGAAGCCGCTGCTGATCAAGGCGGGCCTCGCCAAGTCCTAGGGAGAGAAAACCATGGCGCTGAAGAAGGTGGCCCTCGAGATCGGCATGGGCACCGATATACGCGGCGGCGACTACACCAAGGCCGCCGTCCGCGCGCTCAAGGATGCGCTGTGGCACAACTCGCTGACCGTCGCGACGGCGCTCGGGAAGTCGAGCGACGACATGCAGGTCGAGGTCCTGATCGGCGTGCCGAAGCCCGACCAGGTCGACACCAAGCAGGTGCTGGCGGTGCTGCCGCACGGCACCGGCACGGTGAAGGTCTTCGAGGGCGGGCTGGAAATCCCCAACGAAGCCGGCACGGACAAGACGGTGATCGCGCAGGCGGCCGCCATCGTCCGCCTCGACCTCTAGGAGAAATCCATGCCCGCGAAGCGCGTCATCCTCGAGCTCGGCACCGGCAACGACCTGCACGGCGGCGACTACACCAAGGCCGCCCTGCGCGCGGTGCAGGACGCCCTGCACCATTCGTCGCTCGCCATGATCCGCACGCTCAAGGTCAACCCGAAGACCGACATGTTCGTCGACGTGACGATCGGCGTACAGCAGCCCGACAAGGTCGACGCCGAGAAGGTGCGGGCCTCGCTGCCGCACGGCATCGTCACGGTGAAGGTGGTGAAGGGCGGCCTCGACGTCGCCGATCCCGACAACAACGACCCGGCGGTGATCGCGAGCGCCGCCGTCGCGGTCAGCCTCAACCTGCCCTGAGGGAGGGCGCGCCATGCATCTCTACGAACATCCGCTCTCGTCCTACGCCCAGAAGGTAAAGATCGCACTGCGCGAGAAGGGCCTCCAGTTCACGGTCGAGACGCCGGCGGGCCTGGGCCTCGGCACCGCGGGCGGCCCCTTCGCCGAAGCGAGCCCGCGCAACGAGATACCGACGCTGATCGACGGTGAGGCGCGCATCTTCGATTCGACGATCATCCTGGAATATCTCGAGGACAAGTACCCTTCGCCCGCCCTGCTGCCGCGCGATCCGGCAGCGCGCGCCGAGGCGCGCATGATCGAGGATCTCTGCGACACGCTCTACGAGGCGGTGAACTGGGGCCTGAGCGAGATCCGCTGGTTCAAGCGCGCCGAAGGCGAGCAAGCGGAGAAGATGACGGCGACGGCCGCGCGCCAGACCGTCGAGTTGCAGCAGTGGCTGGCCGGCAAGCTCGGCGACAAGCCGTGGTTCAACGGTGACAGTTTCGGCTGGGCCGACCTCAGCGTGGCGCCCTACCTCAACCGCTCCTTCCACTACGGGCTGGGCACGCCGGCCGGCGCGTCGCTCACGCGCTGGCGCGACCGCCTGCGCGAGCGGCCGGCGGTGGCGGCGACCTTCAAGGAGTTCGAGGCCGCGACCGCGGGCATGTCGGCGGCGGCCGAACGGATCGCGTCAGGCCAGATCCGGCGCGAGTATCGCGATCATCGGCTGGAATGGATGATGAAGTCGGGCGGCATCCAGATCGTTCTCGACGGGCTCGCCAAGAACAATATCCGGTTCACCTGGCCCCTCGGCTGAGGGGCGGACTGCACCTAAGCGGCGCGGCGGCCCATGAACAGGAAGGCCGCGCCCGCCACCACGGCGATCACGCCGGCGATGGTTGGGATCGGGATCGAGCGCTGCTCGTCGGCCGTGACCTTGATCGGCCCCGCATCGATGATCGTCTTGCGCTCGGTGAACGAGATGTTGTCGATCGCCAGGCCGGCAATGCCGATCGCGATCAGCAGGACGCCAAAAATCGCCATCGGCTTCATGTCCGGATCTCCCAAATTCTAGCTCTGGGCCGGTCAACGCCGCGATGCCGCCAAGGTTCCGTTCAGGAGCGAACCAACATGGCCAGCCCCTGCTCGATCGCCGTGCGCGCCATGGCACGCAGCTCGTCGTCGGTGGCGCTGCTGACCGGATGGCCGATCTGGGCGAAGCGGTAGTCCGGCATGCCGAGCACGCGGCACATCATCTCGGCCGCGCTCGCGAACCGCGTCGTCATCACGCTGAAGGCGGGAACCTGGAGACGTTCAGCAGTCACTGAGTCGTGCAAACTGCACGATGAGCAGCTTCCTCAATCTCCCAAGCCTGAGACGACGGCATGCCAGTTCTTGATCTCGGCCACGATGTGGGGATCGGCTGGCGCGCTGTAGTTCGACTTGGTGCGGCTTACGACCTGGGCGACGCCGTACTCCTCGCGCAGGATCTGGTCGAGGTGCCTGAAGAAGCCCTTGGTGCCTTCCTTGCCGTTGGAGATGAAGCCAATCGTCTTGCCCTCGAGCGTGTCGAGGCGCGGCGCAAGCTGGCCGACGGGCGGTGCCTTCTCCGGCGTGGGATCGAGGACCTGAAAGCTCATGGCGTTCTCTCTTCTCTACTTATTAGGTGGTTCGCAATCGATGCAAACGCCGAGGGGCAACGTCACGGCATGGCTCTTGTTGCCGAGCCAGGGCGGGATCACCGCCCCGAAGCCGCCGGCCGGGCCGCCGGCCGCGACGACCAGGAGCTGGTCGGCCGACTCCATCGCGGGATAGACGCTGTCGCCGCGGTCGCGCACCACGGCGCCCTTGCCGACCTCGGCCCATTCGCGGCGGTGGATGCGGGCGCGCTCGTGGATGAAGGTCGCGATGTCGGTCTTGGTCCAGCCCGCCGCCTGCAGGTGCTCGCGGAGCTGCTTGGGAATGATCAGGGCGTAGTTGCCGGGATGGATCGAGTAGTGGCGCAGGTTGGCACGCATCTCGGCCGCGAAGGTCTCGAGGATCTCCTCCGGCTTCGTCGTCCACTCGTTCATGAGCTGGCGCGGCGCGCCTGCCGCCATCACCGTCACCGACGAGGCGCCCTTCGGCACGCCGCGCTGCTCGGCGAGCGGCAGCCAGGTCGTATCTTCCTCGTCCTCGGCGACGCAGTAGCTGAACTTGCCGGGATGGCCGAGCGTCGAGCGGTCGATGGCGCCCGGCCGCACGTCCATCAGGTTGATCAGGCAAAGCCGGATGGCGCGGCCGATAACGGCGGTCGCGCGGTCGGAGTTGCCGAGTGCATTAAACGTGCCGCCGGCGCCGAGCTCGAGGCGGATCGGTCCGTTCAGCACGACCAGAACGGCGCAGCCGCCGGTGCTGGCCGTGGCGCCGTGCATCAGGAACTCCTCCTGCATCATGGCAGTCCACGCGGCCACGACGACCGGGAAGTGCATGGGCAGGCAGCCCGCCATGACGGCGTTGATCGCGAGCTTTTCGGCGGTGATGGCGAGCCCGCGCACCGGCTCGATGCCGATGAGCTGGTCCGGCGGCATCATCACCCATTCGAGGCAGGCTTCGACGGCGTCGCGTGTCGGCGGCACGATGGGCAGCCCGTCGGTCCAGCCGTTGGAGTGATAGAGCTCCTGGACGGCGGAGATGCTGTCTTCCTCGTAGATCCTGGAAACGAGCTGCACGATTTCCTCCGCGGGACAGGATAGTCCCCTTCGCCACTATGCCAAGATCAACCTGATAGACAGGATTGTTGCACGAACTGCATCAATCGGACTTGGGCCACTCGCGGCGCAGCAACGCCATGAAGCCCGAGGCCACCGGCGTGGGTTCCCGCTCGCGCAAGGAGATCAGGCCGAGGCGGCGAACCAGGCGGGGCTCGGCGAGCGGAATGAAACGCAGGCCACTCACCAGCGGCCCGCGCGTGGCGCCGCCCGGCACGACGCCGACCCCGACGCCCGCCCCCACCAGTGCGAGCAGGGTCGCGATCTGGTTCACGACCACGAGCTGGCGAAGCTGCAGCCCGGCCGTGACCGCCGCGGCGTCGATGGTGCGACGGGTGCGCGATTCGGTCGGCAGGGCCACGATCGGATGCTCGGCGAGCTCCGCGAGCGCGACCGTGCGGCGGCTGGCGAGCTTGTGGCGGGCCGGCACGACGGCGTGGAAGGTCTCGCGGCCGAGTGCCGTACCGACCGCGAAGTCCGGCAGCTCGTCGACATAGCTGATGCCGAAATCGGCAACGCCGCTCCGCACATCGTCGAGGATCGAGGCATAGACGCCTTCGCGCACGTGGATCTCCACGCCCGGCCGGTCGCCGCGATAGGCCGCTATCATGTGCGGCAATCGACCGACCGCCACCGACATCACGCAGGAGATCACCACCAGACCGCGGCGCTCCTGCGCCACCTCGCGCACGCTCTGCACCGTGATGCCGAGGTCGTTCAGCATGCGCTCGGCGACGGCGGCGAACTCGCGGCCGGCCGCCGTGATCTGGACTCGCCGCGTGCTGCGCTCGAAGAGACGCACGCCGAGCTGGCTCTCCAGCCGCTTCAGCATGCGGGTGAGCGTCGGCTGGGAGATCCTGAGCCGTGCTGCCGCCGCGACGAAGCTGCCGTACTCGGCCAGTGCCAGCACCGCCTCGAGCTGGCGGGCGCCGACATCGGGCAGCGCGACGCGTGGCATCTAGCGGACCATCAGGCCGCGAGCATGCGTTCGCGATTGCGCTCGCGCAGGATCGGCATCACCCATTTGCCGAAGCGCTCGGCCTCCTCGTCGTGCAGGTAACCCGACAGGCAGAAGGAGTGGCAGCCGAGGTCGATGAATTTCTGCAGCGTATCGGCGCACTGCTCGGGATCACCGACCACCGCGATGCCGGCGCCCGGCCGCACCTGCGTGATGCCGGTCCACAGATGCGGCTCGATGGTCTCGCCGATCGCCGCCAGCTCGCGCACACGGCGGTTCGCCTCGGACGTCGCGAAATGCTCCTTCACGAACTGCTTCTGGCCCTCGGTCGCGTGCGCCACGAGGCCATGCGCGAACTCCCAGGCTTCCTTCTCGGTCGGCCGGCACACGACCTGCAGGCGCATGCCGAAGCCGATCTCCTTCTCGCGCCCGTGCGTCGCGGCCATCGCCTTGATCTCCGCCATGTTGGCGCGGATGCGTTCGTAGGTGTCGCCCCAGAACAGATGGACGTCGGAATGCTTGGCCGAAATCTCCCAGGCCTGCCGGCTGCCGCCGCCGAGGTAGAATTTTGGATAGGGCTTCTGCAGCGGATAGGGCCGGATCTGCGCGCCCTTGAGTTGATGGAACTTGCCGTCGAAATGGACCGGGCCGCGCGTCGTCCACAGCGCCTTCAGGATCGAGACCTCCTCCTCCATGATCTCGTAGCGCTCTTCCTTGCCCCACTTGACGCCTTCGGCGGCGTTCTCGGTTTCGCTTTGGCCCGCGATCAGGTTGATGCAGATGCGGCCGCCCGAGAGCTGGTCGAAGGTGCTGATCATCTTGGCCATCAACACGGGATTGATGTAGCTCGGCCGCGCCGCCACCAGCATGCGCATAGACTTCGAACGGGCCACCATCATGGCGCTCGAGATCCACGCCTCCCAGCAGGCGGTCTGCACCGGCACCAGCATGTATTCGAAGCCCGCGGCTTCCGCGGCCGTGACGATCTTGTCGAAAAGGTCGAGCGACGGCGCCACCTGGGCGCTCGCCAGTCCGTAGGCCGTCGTGTCGCCTGCTGTCGGCAGGAACCAGCCGAATTCCAACTTGCGCATAGGTGCGTTTCCTTCCGGACGGGAGATTAGCGCAATTCGTTGTGGTCGCGACCGTCCGGAATCGGCACGATCCGCCCCGTGGATGTGGGGCAGTGGTCTTGGGCAGTCGTCTTGGGGGAGTGAGTTGATGTTGCAGCATGGCAAACGGCCGACGATCGCATCGCGGCACGGCATGGTCGCGGCCGCGCATCCGCTGGCGGCGGCAGCCGGGGCGCGCGTCCTCGGCAGCGGCGGCAACGCCTTCGACGCGGCGGCAGCGACCGCGGCGACCCTGAACGTCGTCGAACCCTACATGTCGGGTCTCGCCGGCCAGGGGCTGGCGACCTGCTACATCGCGGCCGAGAAGCGCGTGCGTTCGCTCGACTTCATGGCCCGCATTCCCCGCAAGTTCCCGCTCGACCGCCTGCAGCGCCGCGAGCAGATCCTGCGCGGCCCGATCCCCGTCGGCGCGCCGGGTAACCTCGCCGGCTGGTGCGAGATGGTGAGCGCCTACGGCACCAAGAAGCTGCCGGAGCTGTTCGCGCCCGCGATCGCCATCGCCCGCGACGGCTTCGCGATGATCGAGTTCAACGTCGAGGAGATCGCAGGCGTCACGCCCGAGCTACGCGGCCAGTCGGCGCTGTTTCCCGAATGGTCGAAGAATTACCTCGACGGCATCAGCGGCGGACGGCCGGCGCTCGGTGCGGTGCTGAAACAGCCCGCTCTCGCCGGCACGCTCGAGGCGCTGGCATCCGAAGGCCCCGGTCTGATGTACGGCGGCGCGCTCGGCAAGAGAGTGATCGAGCGGCTGGCCGAGCTGGGCGGTACGCTGACCATCGACGACCTGCACGACGCCCGTGCGACATGGGTCGATCCGATCACCATCAACTATCGCGGCCGCACGGTCCACGTGCCGCCGCCACCCTGCGAGGGTTTCCAGTACCTGGTGACCTTGCGCATTCTCGAAGGCTTCGACATCTCCAAGATGCCGCGCAACGGCACGGAGCATGTCGACACGGTCCTGCGCGCGATCCGTATCGCGGCCGGCGTCCGCATCGCCAACGGCGTGCCCTCGCCGCAGAAGCTCGCCGAGCTTCTGTCCGACGGCCACATCGAGACCCTTCGCGCCCGCGTGCGCGACGGCAAGCCCGTCGTCGGGCCGACCGAGCAGTGGACAGGTCCCGTCGAGGGGGCCCCCGCTGAAGAGGGCCACACCACTTCTTTCTCGATCGCCGACCGCCACGGCAACATGGTCTGCGTGACGCAGAGCCTCGGCAGCGTGTTCGGCTCGGGCGTCGTCGTGCCCGGCACGGGCATCTGCCTCAGCAACTTCCTCTACTGGGCCGACGTCAATCCGAAGAGCCCGAACCGCGTGAAGCACGGCGACATGATGCCGGTCTGCGTCGCGCCCTCGATCGTGACGCAGGACGACAAGCCCGTATTGGCGCTCGGCACGCCGGGCAGCTACGGCATCCTCCAGACCCAGGCGCAGGCGATGGTACAATATGTCGACTACGGCCTGCCGCTGCAGCAGGCGATCGAGGCGCCGCGCGCGCGACTGACCGACGGGCGCGCCGTGCTGCTTGAGGGACGCGTCGACAGCGCAGTTCACGACGAGCTGCGCGGCCGCGGCCACGACCTGATGCGCGGGCCGGAATGGACGATGAAGGTGGGCGGCATGCAGGGCGTCGCCGTCGATCCCATGTCCGGGTTCTTCACGGGCGGCTGCGATCCCCGGCGCGACGGCTACTGCGTGCCGGCCTAGTCCAGCCCCCGCTAGAGCGCCACGACCACCCGCGTCTGGGAACGGACGTTCGGCGCGAAGCGGCCCCAGCCGCGCATGGCGGCGAATTCCTTCGTTTCCACCGCAGCCGGCGACGCGAGCTCGTAGACCGTGGTGTAGAGCTTCGTCCGCGTGCGGCGGCCCTGGCCGCGGTCGCTCTCGGAGATCTCGCCCGAGGAGGCGTAGCGGCGGCCGGCCAGCACGCCGGGACAGGCCAGCGCATCGGGCAGGTGGACGTCGTCGTACCAGCGGTTCCAGTCGGCCTCGACGGCGGCGTCGACCTCGGCCGTCACGATGAGCAGGCAGTTCGGCATGGCGGTCATTCGGCATTCCTCTTGCACGGAGGGGCGTGACACTATGGAATGCGCTTCAAGTAGAACGTTCAAGAGGGGATGGAGCATGCGTAAACTTGCCTGGCTTGCCGCTGCCGCGATTGCCGTTGCCGGCGCGGGAGCCGCCGATGCCCAACAGACGCCCCGCAAGGGTGGCGTGCTCCGCATGACGGGGCCCTACGCCGCGAGCTTCGGCAGCCTCGATCCGCACGCCACGCCGCGTGCCCAGGACTGGATCGTCAACCAGGCGATTCACCGCCCGCTTTACATGTGGGACACCGCCAACAACAAGCTCGCGCTCGAACTCGCGAAGTCGGTGACGGTGTCGGCCGACGGCATGACGCACACCTTCAAGCTGCGCGACGACGTCTTCTTCCACAACGGCCGCAAGATGACGGCGGACGACGTGATCTGGTCGTTCACCCGCATCATGGACGGCAGCAAGGGTTATCCGGGCGCGCGCTACGTTCGCCTGATCAAGGGTGCCATCGACGTTGAGAAGAACCAGGCCAAGGAGATCTCCGGCCTGAAGAAGATCGATGACTTCACGCTCGAGATGACCCTCACCGAGCGCGTCGACCCCGGTTACTATTTCTTTGCCGGCACGACGTCGATCCTGCCCAAGGAAGAGGTCGAGAAGGGGAACTTCGCGTCGGCGCCGGTCGGCGTCGGCCCGTTCAAGTTCAAGGAGCACCTGCCCGGCTCGCGCGTCGTCACCGAGCGGTTCGACAAGTTCTACAAGCCGGGCAAGCCGTACCTCGACCGCTACGAAGTGCTGATCATGGCCGAGGCCGCCGCCCGCGACGTCGCCTTCCGCAACAAGGAAATCGACACCTCGATCCTGGGCCCCGCCCAGTACGTCGCCTATCGCGAGGACGCGCAGCTCTCCAAGGGTATTCTCGAGGTCGCGGAAATGTTCACCCGCGCCATCACCTTCAACCACGACGTCAAGCCGTTCGACGACAAGCGGGTGCGCCAGGCGATCAACCACGCGATCGACGCCGACCTGATCATCAAGCGGCTGGTCAAGGACAAGGCCTATCGCGCGACGAGCTGGCTGCCGCCCTCGTCGGAGGCCTTCGACAAGAGCTTCAAGCCGTACGCCTTCGACCAGGCCAAGGCCAAGAAGCTGCTGACCGAGGCGGGCTTCCCCAACGGCTTCGAATGGGAGCTGACGACCAGCCAGAACGAGAGCTGGGGCCTGCCGATCGTCGAGGCGATCATCCCGATGCTC
>SCVT01000652.1 GCA_004296815.1 Reyranella sp.
AGCGCCGGTCGGCCGACACGCACCTGCTGCGTCTCGACATCCCGGCGCTGGAGGGGATCGACATCTACCTCAAGGACGAGTCGACGCATCCGACCGGCAGCCTCAAGCACCGGCTGGCGCGCTCGCTCTTCCTGTTCGGCATCTGCAACGGCCGCATCCGCCACGACACGCCGATCGTCGAGGCCTCGTCGGGCTCGACGGCGATCTCGGAGGCCTACTTCGCGCGCCTCCTGGGGCTGCCCTTCCATGCCGTGATGTCGGCCTCGACCTCGGCGGAAAAGGTGCAGGAGATCGAGCGCCAGCACGGGCAGTGCCACCTCGTGGCCGACGGCAAGGGGATCTACGCCGCCGCCGAGCAGCTCGCGAAGGAGCTGGGCGGCGTCTACATGGACCAGTTCACCTACGCCGAGCGCGCGACGGACTGGCGGGGCAACAACAACATCGCCGAATCGATCTTCGAGCAGATGAGCCGGGAGCTTCATCCCGTGCCCACCTGGATCGTGATGAGCGCCGGCACCGGCGGCACCTCGGCGACGCTCGGCCGCTACATCCGCTACAAGCGCTTCGCCACGAGGCTCTGCGTCGCCGACCCGGAGTTCTCGGCATTCTTCGAGGCCTTCGCCAAGGGCAACATGGCCGCGGTCAGCGAGAAGGGCTCGCGCATCGAGGGCATCGGCCGGCCGCGCGTCGAGCCCTCGTTCGTGCCCAATGTCATCGACCGCATGATGCGCGTGCCCGACGTCTCCTCCCTCGCCGCCATGCGCGTGCTGTCGCGCCAGCTCGGCCGCAAGGTCGGCGGCTCGACCGGCACCAACTTCTTCGCGCTCTGCCTGATCGCCTCGCGCATGCGGGCCGACGGGCTCAAGGGCTCGCTGGTCTCGCTGATCTGCGACAGCGGCGAGCGCTACGGCCACACCTACTACAACGACGAATGGATCGCGGCCCAGGGCTTCGACCTCGCGCCGCACGAGCGGACGCTCGAGGCGTTCCTCGCGACGGGCGAGTCGCTGCTCTAGACGCGTGACGTTCCGGGAATGCGCAGCATGAAGCGCGTCTCCTCGGCCGACGAGGCGGCCTGCAGGGTCCCACCGTGGGCACGCGCCACTTCGGCGGAGATGTAGAGGCCGAGGCCCAGCCCCTGCTGGTAGCGGCGCGCGCCACCGCGGAAGAACGGCTGGAAGAGCTTGGCCAGTGTCTCCGGCGGGATCGGATTGCCGCGATTGGCGACGGTGAGCTCGAACGTATCGCCATCGAGCCGGCCGACGACCCGCACGGGTGAGCCGGCCGCGCCGTGGGTCAGCGCATTGGCCAGGAGATTCGACAGGAGCTGCGCGATGCGGCCGGAATCGCAGTGCACCGGCCGCTGCAGGACGAACTCGGCCTCGATCGGGCGGTCGGCATGGGCGGAGCGCAATTCCTCGACGACGTGGCGCAGCACGGGCTCGAGGTCGGTGTCGCGTCGCTGCAGGTCGATGCCTTCGCCCAGGCGGCCGCGGGCGAAGTCGAGCACGTTGTCGACCAGCGCTGCCATGCGCGAGACGCTGGCCTGCATGAGGCGCAGCACCTCGGGCGCCTTGTCGCCCGCCCTGCCGCGCTGCAGCAGCTCGGCACCGGCCTTGATGGAAGCCAGCGGGTTGCGAAGGTCGTGGCCCAGCACGGCGATGAACTGCTCGCGCAGCTCGGCGTCACGGCGTTCGCTGTCGAGCGTCGCCTGGCTGCTCGCGAGACGATCGACCGTGTCGAGATGGAACGCGATCAGGTCGGCGAACAGCTTGAACATGCCCACGATCTGCGGGTTCTTCACCTTGGCCGGACGCGGGTCGATCGAGCAGAGCGTGCCGAAGAACGAGCCGTCGGAGCGCATGATCGGCATCGAGATGTAGCTCTGGAAGCCGTACAGGGCCGGCGTGGGATGGCCGCTGAAAGCGTCGTCCTCCGCGACATGGTCGATGACCACGGCGTTGCCGGACTGGCGGATCTCGTTGCAGATCGTCGTCTCGACCTTGAGCTCGCCGCCGGGC
>SCVT01000653.1 GCA_004296815.1 Reyranella sp.
AAGCTCGCGATCGCGCCGACGGCGTCGATCTCGATCATCTGCGGCGGCGCCTCGCCCGGCATCGAGCCGTCGGCGGCCAACGTCTACAACCACAAGACCCTCTCGGGCTCCTTCGTGGTGCGCAACCCGTACCTCGAGAAGGTGCTGGAGCAGAAGGGCAAGAACGACGAGGACACCTGGACCTCGATCACGACCAACCAGGGCTCGGTGCGCGACCTCGACTGCCTCGACGATCACGAGAAGGCCGTCTTCAAGACCGCCTTCGAGATCGACCAGCGCTGGCTCGTCGAGCATGCGGCCGACCGCACGCCCTATATCTGCCAGAGCCAGTCGCTCAACATCTTCCTGCCCGCGGACGTGCACAAGCGCGACCTGCACCAGATCCACATGATGGCCTGGAAGCGTGGCGTGAAGAGCCTCTACTACTGCCGCTCGATGTCGATCCAGCGCGCCGACGTCGTGTCGAACGACGCCTTCGCCGAGAAGATCGGCGACCAGTCTCTCTCAGCCCCCAGAAACGACGCTCCCTCTCCCCTGCCGCTCGGGACCCCGGGCAACGGACCGGCGCAGAGCAACGACTACGAAGAGTGCCTTAGCTGCCAGTAACCTCGTTTTGTCCCCCGTCATGTCTCCGGTCTGCGGAGGCGTGACGGGGGACTTTTCGTCTCTGACCCCAGATTGAGCGGAACGACGCCATGTCCCTTCTCGACGCCAAGCCGATCTACAAGCCGTTCCACTATCCCTGGGCTTACGACGCCTGGCTGACGCAGCAGCGCATTCACTGGCTGCCCGAGGAAGTGCCGCTGGCCGACGACGTGAAGGACTGGCGCAACAAGCTCACCGACAGCGAGCGCCATCTGCTGACGCAGATCTTCCGCTTCTTCACGCAGGCCGACGTCGAGGTGAACAACTGCTACATGCGGCACTACAGCCGCGTCTTCAAACCGACCGAAGTGCAGATGATGCTGGCCGCCTTCTCGGCCATGGAGACGGTGCACGTCGCGGCCTATTCGCACCTGCTCGACACGATCGGCATGCCTGAGACCGAGTATTCCGCCTTCCTCACCGTCAAGGAGATGAAGGACAAGTACGACTACATGCAGGAGTTCAACGTCGACTCGAAGGCCGACATCGCCAAGACGCTGGCCGTGTTCGGCGCCTTCACCGAGGGCCTGCAGCTCTTCGCCAGCTTCGCGATGCTGATGAACTTCCCGCGCTTCAACAAGATGAAGGGCATGGGCCAGATCGTCACCTGGTCGGTGCGCGACGAGACGCTGCACTGCAACTCGATCATCAAGCTCTTCCGCACCTTCATCCAGGAGAACCCGGAAGTGTGGACGGAGGAGCTGCAGCGCGAGATCTACGTCGCCTGCTCGACCATCGTCGACCACGAGGATGCGTTCATCGACCTCGCCTTCGAGCTCGACGGCATCGAGGGCATGACCGCCACCGACGTGAAGCGCTACATCCGCTTCATCGCCGACCGCCGCCTGACGCAGCTCGGCCTGCAGCCCATCTACCGCAAGGACGCGAAGAACCCGCTGCCGTGGATGGACCAGATGCTCAACGCCATCGAGCACACCAACTTCTTCGAGAACCGCGCCACCGAATACTCCAAGGCCTCGACCAAGGGCAGCTGGGACGAGGCGTTCAGCTAGGCAACCTCTTGCCGCCGCCATCATTTATGCTGATGGCGTCGGCGAAGGAGGGGTTGCGATGAAGAAGACCTATCACGGCTCGTGTCACTGCGGCCGCGTCCGCTTCGAGGCGGACATCGACTTCGACAAGGGCACCGGCCGGTGCAACTGCACGATCTGCTCCAAGAAGCGGGCGTGGAACGTCTCGGTGAAGCCCGACGCGTTCCGACTGATCTCCGGCAAGGACGATCTCGGCGACTACCAGTTCGCGACCAAGCAGGGCCATCATCGCTTCTGCCGGAACTGCGGTGTCACCGCCTTCGGCGATGGCGACGTGAAGGAGCTCGGCGGCGCGTTCGTCTCGATCAGCGTCGCCGCCATCGACGATCTCAGCCCCGAGGAGCTCGAGCGCCTGCCGATCCAGTACTCCGACGGCTTGCACAACAACTGGATGAATCCGCCGAAGCACCACGGCTATCTCTGAGCCGGGACAAGCGGCTGCCGGCCGGCATCAGACCTTCTTGAGGAAGACCTTCTCGCAGACCGACGAGGCGAAGTCGGTCGAGATCGCGCGTGCGCCGCCGGAGAGCTTGGCCAGACCGATCAGGCCGCCGCCGCTCGTGATCTCCTGGACGTAGTATTCCGCGGCGACGCTGTTGTCGGCGGGATTGACGAGCTTCACCTCGCCCGCGACCTCGTGATTGTCGCCCAGCAGCATCACCATGCCGGAGTTCGCGAGCTTGAAGTTGTCGACCCGGACGTGCATCTCGTACTTGGTTTGGCCGACGGCGCACTGCGTCGTCTTCTGTTCGAGCGCCAGCTTCAGGGCCTGAAGGTTTTCCTCGGGAACGTTGCCGTTGCGGCTGGTGATTGTGACGCTGGCGATCGACGCCTGCGCTGCCGTCGCCGGCGCCCAGGCCTGGATCGGCTTAACGGGCTGTGCGCAGGCCACGAGCATGAGCGCCGCGGCCGCCACCGGGATGATCCTCATGAACAAGTTGCTCCCCCAAGTCTGCTTGTCGTTGTCCGTTTCCATTCTTGGACAATCTTAGGTTGTTATTGTTATAATTCTTTCTATCAAATGGTTTCAAGGCGATGCAACGATGCAGATGATGGCGATGTCGAACGTGCGGTTTGTTTCCCTCGTCGCGATCGGTCTGCTGGCCGGCTGCACGGTCTCAGATGCTTCTTCCAGTACGACGGCAACGGCTTCGGCATCCCCGGCAGATGCGAAGGACGTGCGTATTTCTGGCCTCTCGAACTTTCGTCACACCGCAGTCGTGCTGACCGATGCCTGCCGGAACGTAAAGTATGAGACCGACCGGCAAGCGGTCGCGCAGGCAGCCCTCGTCAAGGGACTGGAGGGCTACGGTGCGGCGCTGCCCGGTGGCGTGACTGTCGACATTCGCCCGATGTCGCTGCGCATGCGTTGCCACAGCGCCGGCGCCGCCGCCCTTCAAAGCTATTGCGAGGCCGAAGCCACCGTCAGCCTGGTCGCAGGTGGCATCGACCGGGGCGGTCAGGCCATCTCGGTCAGCGTCTCGAAGGGGGCGTCCGAACGCGCCCAGCAGGGGCTCATCTGCATCAGCACGATGCCCGCGGTGACGTCGGCCGTGGACAAGGCGCTGATGGAGGCGATCGCCGATCTGCAGGCCGGGTTGACGGCGCGCACGGGCATATCCGCACCGCGATGATCCGTTCGACGCTATCGCGCCACGGCGCGGTGGGTCGCGGGCGACGTTGCGGGCAGGAGCAGCCATGCGGCCAAACCGCCTGCCAGGGCGGCCGCGGCAGCCGCGAGGAACAGCGACGGGTAGCTGCCGGCCGTGCGCTCCGCGCCGAGCAGACCGCCCAGCAGCGCGATCCCGACCGCGAAGCCGCCCTGGCGCATCACGATGGTGAGCGCCGACGCCATGCCGGCCTGCGCCGGCGGGGCGAGCGTGACCACGGCGCCGGAGAGTTGCGACTGCACCAGTGCGGCGCCGGTGGCGATCACGGCCATGCCGGCGAACGCGACGCCTGACGGTCCCAGCGCGAGCGCGATGTCGCCCACGGCGATCAGCACGAGCCCCGTCGCGAAGAGCGCCCGCCAGCCCCATTGCGTGGCGAGCCGGCCGGCGAGCGGCGGCAGGAACACCATCGGCAATGTCGCCGCGAGGAGGGCGACTCCCGATTCCTCGGTCGACAGGCCGAACGTCGTCGTCAGGAACAGCGGCAGGTAGACCAGCACCGCCCAGTAGGCGACCGACACGGTGATCAGCAGGGTTGAGACCGCGATCATCGCGGGCTGCGCGAGCAGCGCGGGATCGAGGACCGGCTGCGGCCGGCGGCGTTGCTGCACCACGAACAGCCCGGCGAAGCCCAGGCACGCGGCGGCGCCCAGCGCTGCCTGCAGCGCCGTGCGTCCGGCCAGCAGCGTCTCGATGGCGATGCCCAGCGCAAGCGTGAGCAGCGCCACGCCGACCGGATCGAGCGGTCGTGTCTCGGTGGCGCGCTCCTCCGCGACGAGGCGCGGCACGATCCACGCCGCCAGCAGACAGAAGGGAAGGTTGGCGAGGAAGATCCAGCGCCAGCCGAACCACGCCGCGACCGCGCCGCCCAGCGTCGGCCCGATCGCCATAGCGGCCCCCGAGACGATGCCGGCGAGGCCGAAGGCGCGGGCGCGATCCGCAGGCTCCGGGTAGGCGCTTGCGATCAGGGCGATCGAGCCGGTGACGACGAAGGCCGAGGCGAAGCCCTGTACCGCCCGCGCCGCCCACAGCGATGGCCCGTCCCAGGCCAGTCCGCAGCCGAGCGACGCGACGGCGAACAGCGCGTTGCCGATCAGCAGGATGCGCCGCCGTCCGTAGCGGTCGGCCAGCGCGCCGCAGGCGAGCAGGGTGGCGGTGAAGGCCAGGCTGTAGGCGTCCATCACCCAGGCGAAGCCCGCGATGCCGAAGCCCAGGTCGGCGCCGATCATGGGCATGGCGACCACGACGGCGGTGACGTCGAGCTGGGTGAGGAAGCCCGCGAAGGAGAGGGCGAGGGCAGGGGTACGACTGAAGCTTTTCATGGCAGCGAGTGATGCCGCCTCGCGCGCGCGGGGCCGAGCGCCAAGCATTCACTTCGACATGAATATGGTTCATATTGCGGGAAATGCGCTCACCCGCCCGCTCCCTCCCGCCCTTCGACGCCCTGGTCGCGTTCGACACTGCGCTCCGCCACCGCAGCATGACCCTGGCCGCTGCCGAGCTTGGCATGACCCAGAGTGCGGTCAGCCATCGCCTGCGCCGTCTCGAGGCCTTCGTCGGGGCGCCGCTGCTCCACCGCGCGCCGTCGGGCCTCAGTGCCACGCCGGCCGGCACGGCGCTCGCCACCGGCCTGTCCGGTCTTCTCGACGGCCTTGCCGATCTTCGCGCGCGATGCCGTGCCGTGGCCCTGCCGACCGGCCTGCGGGTCGGCGTCGGTGCGGCCCTGGCCGACTACTGGCTGGTGCGCCGCCTGCCGGCCTTCGCCGCGGCCCAGTCCGGCATGGAGGTCGAGCTCACCATCGTGGAAAGCGAGCTGCAGCCGCGTGCGCCGGACGTCGACGTGCAGATCACCTGGCAGCCCGTCGCGACGGCGCGCAACACCTCGACCCAGCGGCTGCTCTTCCAGGAACAGGTGTTTCCGGTCTGCGTCCCCGCCCTGCTGCCGGGCGGACGGCCGCTGCGCGATCCAACGGCACTGGCGACGCTGCCCCTGCTGCACAAGGGCCAGCCCGGCCGTGGGCAGGGCGCGGAGTGGTCGTGGCCGGTCTGGTTCGAGCGGCTGGGCATACCCGGCCGTCCTCCCGCGGGCCTGCGCTTCGGCACCATCCACACCGCGTTGGCCGCGGCGCTGCAGGGCGCCGGCGTGGTGATGGCGCGCTCGCTCCTGGTGCACGACGCGCTGAAAGAGGGGCGGCTGGTGCGGGTGCTGCCGGCCTCGTGGGATATGCCGTCGAGCAAGGCGCACATCGTGCGCTGGCCGGCGGCGCTCAATGGCGACCGCCGGGTCCGCGGGTTTGCAGCCTGGGTGTCGCGGGAAGCCGAGAAAACGACGCGCAAGCGGGGATGAATCGGCTGGAGCGTCTGTATTGGTTTGGACAGGGAGAGGTCCGAACCCGATGGACTATGGAAGTGCTGCGCCGGCGGGCCTGCGGCCTTTCGGCGATGCGTTGCACCGGGCCCTCGCGCGCGGCCCGCGCTGGCTGGCGCAAGCCTATCTGTTCCTGCTCTCGCTGATCAGCCGCAACCTGCTGTCGCGCCGCAATCAACAACGCATCTACAACGCCGTGCGTGGCCGGCCATGGCCCGCCATGGACCTGGCCGCGCGCGACGTCGTGCTGGGCAAGAGCTCGCGCGTCCGGCTGGTGCCGCATCTCGGCGAGTTCGACGAGCAGGCGCTCTTTTCGCGGCGCCTCGATTACGAACCCGCCACCTTCTTCCTGCTGGAGCGGACGGCGGCACGCTACGACGTGATCGTCGAGATCGGCGCGAACGTCGGCATCTTCACGGTCTTCCTCGACGCGCTGCGCCGCCGCCGGCCATGGCAGCGCCAGCACATCGTGTCCTTCGAGCCCGCACCCGAGGCGTGCCGCCGGCTGCGGCGCAACATCGAGCTGAATGGCGTCAAGGCGACCGTCTACCAGGCCGCGGTGGGTCCGGAGCCGGGGCAGCGGACCTTCTACGAGCCGGTCGGGCACCTCACCAACGGATCGTTCGTCCGCGACTTCGCCGCCCAGTACGGCGAGGAGGTCGAGGAGACGACGGTCGAGGTCATCGCGGCGAGTGAGCTCGAGGCGTGGCTCGGACCGGCGCGCCGGTCGCTGATCAAGATCGACGTCGAGGGCTTCGAGCCGGAGCTTCTCGCCGCCCTGGCGCCGTTGCTCGCGCGCTACCGGCCGGACCTGCTGATCGAGGTGATGCCGAGCACGCAGGGTCCGCTCGAGGCGCTGGGCGTGCTCGACTCCTACGACCGCTTTCTCGTGACCGACAAGGGGCTGAGGCCCGCGAAGGAGCTCCACTTCACGGCCGGCTACTTCGACTGGTTTCTGACCTCGCGGACGCCCAGACGCAACTAGTGTGCCCGTTCAGTCCCGCGATCAGTCCCGATCCGGTGCGCCCAGCGGGAAGAGCGGCCTGAACGGGCGCGCCTCTTCCACGGCGCGCGCGAAGGAGGGGCGGGCGAGCAGTCGCGCGCGATAGGCATGCAGCGCCGGACAGGTCTCCGGAATGCGGTGCGTCCAATCGGCGTAGAACAGCGAGGGCGCCGCCGCGCAGTCCGCCAGCGTGAACTCAGCGCCCGCCGCCCAGGTCTTCCCGGCAAGGTGTCCTTCCAGCCAGGCATAGGCGCGGTCGAGCCTTTCCCCTGTCAGCTTCAACCCCTCCTCGCTCTTCACCGGCACGCGGCCGAGCGCGCTGTCGACCGCGACCTGCATCGCATCCATCACGTGGATGTCGAAGAAGCGATCGAGGAAGCGCACCTCGAGGGCGGCGACCGGATCCGCGGGCAACAGGCGCACGGGACCGGGATGGGCGAGCTGCAGATGCTCGATGATGATGCTGGTCTCCGCGACGGTGCGATCGCCGTCGACCAGCAGCGGGAACTTGGCGAGCGGCCAGCGCTTCAGCCACTCGGCCACATGCTCGGGCGTGTCCGGCCCGATGCAGCGGAACTCGAACGGCGTGGCGTTCTCGTACAGCGCGATCAGCGCCTTCTGCGTGTACGAGGAGAAGGGATGACCATAGAGGACAAGCGGCATCGGGACCTTTTAGCCGAAAGTCCTCCGGTACGTCTTGGTCATCAGCTCGTCTAGCCGCGTGCCCGGCTCGAAGTCGGACATGCCTTCGGGCCGCGTGAGTTCGGGAAGCTGACGCGGGCAGTCGGACGGCGCGCCGATCACCTGGGTGATGGGATAGAGAGAGGACCACGCCTTCACGCCCTCGTAGTCCTCCTCGTCGTCGGCGACGTGCTTGTCGCGGATCTTGCCGGAGGCGGTCTCGATCTCCATGCCGATCATCGTCGTCGCCTTCAGCTCCTGCTTGTTGGGCTGGCGGATCAGTTTGGAGCGGTCGGGGTAGATGCGGTCGATGAAGCGGTCCATCAGCTTCAGCTTGGTGTCGACGTCTTCGATGATGTGCGCCTTCCCGAACGCCATCACCGCGCGATAGTTCACCGAATGGTGGAAGCCCGAGCGCGCCATGACGAGCGCGTCGATGTGCGTGACGGTGAGGCAGACGTCGACGCCGCCTTTCTGCGTGCGGATCATCCGGCTGGCCGAGGAGCCGTGCCAGTAGAGGTGCTCGCCCTCGCGCCAGAAGCTGGTGGGCGTGCAGTAGGGCCTTCCGTCGATCACGTAGGCGATGTGGCAGACCAGCGCCGCGTCGAGGATGGCGTGCACGGTCTCCTTGTCGTAGCGGCCGCGCTCGTGGACGCGCTTCACCTTGTTGACCGGGGTGACGGGATAGGAGGCGTCGGGGCTGGTCACGGAATCGGGCGGGCTCATGGCTTACCTGTCGGGGTTGCTTGCGGCCGGACCATCGCCGCGATACGGATCAGGTGAAAGGGCCGGTTTCCCAGAAAGTGACTGGACCAGTTTGAAGACCCGCACCCCGCGCACCCGCCGCGTCCCGCCGCTAGGCCTTTCGCTCGAGCCTGCGGGCGCCCTGCCGCTGCATCGCCAGATCGGCGAGCAGGTGCGCCGCGCCATCCTCGAGGGTCGCCTCAAGCCTGGCACTCGTCTGCCGTCGTCGCGGCTGCTCGCCCAGGATCTCGACTGCGCCCGGGGCACCGTGGTGCTGGCGCTCGATCAGCTCGTGGCCGAGGGCTATGTCGTGGGCCGGCCGGGGGCGGCCATGTCGGTGGCGGCCGACCTGCCGGACGAGATGCTGAATGTGCCGCGGGGCTCGGCGCCGGCAAGGACGCAGCAGGCCGCACGGCCCGCGGTGGCACGCCGGGCGCGCGCGTTGCTCTCGGCCAGCCCGCCGCCCGCTGCCGAGTCGCTTCCGCTCGCCTTCCCGACCAGCCAGCCCGACCGCGAGGCGTTTCCCTTCGCGCTATGGGCCAAGCTGCTGGAGCGCGAATGGCGCCGGCCCTCGCCCGAGGCGGCGGCGGCGGCCCATCCGTTCGGCCATGCCGGGCTGCGCGAGGCGGTCGCGGCCTATCTCGGCACGGCGCGCGGCTTCGCCTGCAGCGCGCGCGAGATCGTCATCACCACCGGCATCCGCCACGGCCTCGCGCTGTTCGCCGAGGTCGCGCTCGATGCCGGCGACGCCGCCTGGGTCGAGGAGCCGGGCTTCGTCGGCGTACGCGATGCGCTCGCCGCCGCGAAGGTGAAGGCAGTGCCTGTGCGCATCGACCAAGGCGGCTTTCCGCCGGACGTGGCACAGGCGCAAGCCCCCGAGGCGCGGCTCGCCGTCATCGCGCCGGCGCATCATTTCCCGCTCGGCACCGTCATGGGCCTGCAGCGGCGGCTCGAGCTCTTGAGCTGGGCGGAGCGCAACAAGGGCTGGATCGCCGAGGACGATTTCGACGGCGAGTATCGCTACAGCGGCCGCCCGTTGGCGCCGTTGCGCGCGCTCGACCGCTCTGGTCGTGTCGCCTACTTCAGCAGCTTCTCCAAGCTGATGTTCCCCGCGCTGCGGCTCAGCTTCCTCGTGCTGCCCACCTCGCTGGTCGAGGTGACCGAGCGGCTGATGGACCGCATCTCCGTGCGCGCGCCGCTGATGGCGCAGGGCGCGCTGGCGCGCTTCATCGCCGAGGGCCATCTCGCAGCCCACTTGCGTCGCACGCGCCAGCTCTACGCGACGCGGCGCGCGGCGCTGCTCGCGGCGGCCGAGCGGCATCTCGCCGGCCTGCTGACCATCGAGCCCGATCCCGGCGGCATGCACCTGATCGCAACGCCGGTGGCCAAGCTTGTGAAGAGCTTCGACGATGTCGCCGTGACGAAGGCCGCCGCCGCAGCCGGCCTCGTCGTGCAGCCGCTTTCCGTCTGCTACGCCGGCCGCCCGAAACGCCACGGCCTGATCCTGGGCTATGCCGGCACGCCCGAACCCGAGATCGAGCGCGGCATCCGCACACTGCGGAAGGTACTCGGCTAGGCGCTCCTCGCCGCCTTGGCGGCCTCGAAGGCGGCGAGGCGCTCGGGGAACTTGCCGAGCGACGGGCCTGAGGCGGCCGCGATCGCGGGCTTGGCGATCGTCTCGTAGAAATGACAGGCGACGCGGTGGCCGTTCCCTGCGTCCCTGAGCTCCGGCTGCTCCTGCTTGCAGCGCGGCTGGGCGTGGATGCAGCGCGTGTGGAAGCGGCAGCCCGACGGCGGCGCGAAGGGGCTGGGCACGTCGCCGGCCAGCAGCACGCGTTCCTGGCGCACGCTGGGGTCGGGCCGCGGGATCGCCGACAGCAGCGCCTGCGTGTAGGGGTGCAGCGGCCGGTCGTAGAGGTCGCGCTTGGAGGCGATCTCGACGAGCTGGCCGAGATACATCACCGCGACGCGGTCGCTGATGTGCTTCACCACGGCGAGGTCGTGGGCGATGAAGAGGTAGGAGAGACCGAAGCGCTGCTGCAGGTTCTGCAAGAGGTTGACGATCTGTGCCTGAATCGAGACGTCGAGCGCAGAGACCGGCTCGTCGCAGATGATGAGGTCGGGATTGACCGCGAGCGCACGCGCGATGCCGATCCGCTGGCGCTGGCCGCCGGAGAACTGGTGCGGATAGCGCCGATGGTGCTCGGGCAGCAGGCCCACCACGTCGAGCAGCTCCTTCACGCGCTTCTCGCGCTCGGCCTCGGTGTGCAGCCCGTGCACTGCCATCGGCTCGGCCAGGATTTCTCCGACGGTCATGCGCGGGTTCAGCGACGCATAGGGATCCTGGAAGATGATCTGCATGTGGCGCCTGAGCCGTCGCAGCGCGCCCTTGTCGAGGTTGGCGATCTCCTCGCCCTTGAAGCGCACGGAGCCCGCCGTCGGGTCCATCAGGCGCAGCACGAGGCGGCCGGTCGTCGACTTGCCGCAACCCGACTCGCCCACCAGGGCCAGCGTCTCGCCGCGCGCGATCTCGAAGCTCACGCCCTCGACCGCGCGCACCATGCCGATCACCTTGCGGCGGATCAGGCCGCGGCTCACCGGGAAGTGCTTCACCAGCCCGTCGACCTGCAGGACGGGCGTCTCGGCGGCGCTCATGCCGCGATCCTCGCGAGTTCCACAGGTGCCTTCCAGCAGGCGACCTTGTGCTCCGGCCCGATGTCCCTGAGCGGCGGCGGCTCGAGGTGGCAGCGCGGGTCGGCGAAGGGGCAGCGCGGCGCGAAGCGGCAGCCCTTGGGCTGGTTGTTGGG
>SCVT01000006.1 GCA_004296815.1 Reyranella sp.
ATTTCCTGACCCTCCTCCTGCTTGCCGCGGTCGTCCTTCTGGCGGTGGTCCTGGCCGTGGTGCTGCTGCGCCAGGGCGGCAGCAGCCGCGACGCCGAGCAGATGCGCCAGCACCTCAGCCTCTCGCTCAGCCAGCAGGCCGAGACCGTGCAGCGGGTCGAGCGTTCGCTGCGCGAGCAGGAGCAGGCCCTCTCCAAGGTCGTCGACGAACGGCTCGACCGGACCGAGAAGGCCACGGGGCAGATCGTGACCGACCTGCGCGAGCGGCTGGCTCGCATCGACGAGGCGCAGAAGAAGATCGGCGAGCTCTCGACCCAAGTCGTGAGCCTGCAGGAAGTGCTCTCCAACAAGCAGGCGCGCGGTGCCTTCGGCGAGGTGCAGCTGAACGACCTGGTGTCGAGCGCGCTGCCGCCGCAGGCCTACGAGTTCCAGTCGACGCTGTCGTCGGGCGCGCGGGTGGACTGCCTCCTGCATCTGCCCAACCCGCCCGGCTCGATCGCCATCGACGCCAAGTTCCCGCTCGAGAGCTACAGTGCGCTGCGCGCTGTGCCGGCGGGCGACGGGCCTGCGCTGGCCGTCGCGCAACGCGCCTTCCAGCAGGCGATCCGCAAGCATATCGCCGACATCCGCGACAAATACATCGTGTCGGGCGAGACGGCCGAGTCCGCCCTGATGTTCCTGCCGTCGGAAGCGGTCTATGCCGAGCTGCACGCCAACTTCACCGGCCTCGTCGAGGAGTCCTACAAGGCGCGCGTCTGGATCGTGTCGCCCACGACGATGATGGCGACGCTCAACACCGTGCGTGCCGTGCTGAAGGACGTGCGCATGCGCGAGCAGGCCGGCGCGATCCAGAAGACGGTGGGGCTGCTGCTCGACGACGTGAAGCGTCTCGACGAGAGGGTCGAGAAGCTGAAGTCGCACTTCGCGATGACCGAGAAGGACCTGCGCGAGGTCGACATCTCGGCCGACCGCATCACCAAGCGCGGTGAGCGGATCCTGGAAGTCGATCTCGGCGAGGAGCCGACAGCCTTACCTAAGCCTTAGCCCCAGGGTCCGCGGCGCGAAGACTGCGAGGCCTTACCCCACGGACTGGGCTTCGACTGCGGCACGCTGGAGCGTGCCGGACGAGCATCAGACGCCGGACGATAGTTGCCGGCGCCAGAAGGAGCCATCGCCTGCAGGCGCGCGATGCGCTCCTCCATCGGCGGATGGGTCGAGAACAGGCTCGACATGCCCCCGGCCGCGGCGAGCGGGTTGGCGATGTACATGTGCGCCGTCGCCGGGTTGCGCTCGGCCGCCTCGTTGTGGATCTGCTGCGTACCGGCGTGGAGCTTTGCGAGCGCCGAGGCGAGCCACTGCGGCTGGCCGCAGATCTCCGCACCGATGCGGTCGGCCTCGTACTCGCGGCTGCGGCTGATCGCCATCTGCACCAGCATGGCGGCCATCGGCGCCAGGATCATCATGGCGATGGCGACGATCGGGTTCACCAGCGGACGGCCGTCGGAATCGCGGCCGCCGCCCATAAGGCCACCGAAGCTCGCGAGCATGCCGATGGCGCCCGAGAGCGTCGCGGCCACGGTCATGATCAGGGTGTCGCGATGGCGGACATGGCCCAACTCATGCGCCATCACGCCCGCGATCTCCTCGCGGCTGAGATTGCGCAGCAGTCCGGTCGTGGCGGCCACGGCTGCATGCTCGGGATCGCGGCCGGTCGCAAAGGCGTTCGGCTGGTCCTCGTCGATCAGGTAGACGCGCGGCATCGGCAGTCCAGCGCGCTCGGCGAGCTGCTGAACGATGCCGTAGAACTCCGGCGCGTTCTCCGGCCCGACTTCCTGCGCGTTCGCCATGCGCAGGACCATCTTGTCGCTGTTCCAGTAGGCGAAGAGGTTCATGCCCAGCGCTGCGACGAGGGCGATGACGAGGCCGGTCTGGCCACCCAGCAGGTAGCCCGCCACCAGGAAGAAGCCGGTGAGGGCAGCCAGAAGAAGGGCGGTCTTGAAGTAGTTCATGGCCGGAAAGATGGTCTCCAACTGTGGCGAATCAAGGCGTGCCGGCGCATCATGGCGCCATGACCGACACGAAGAAACCCGCGCCGCCCGAGCCGCCCAAGGCAGAACCGGCGGCGCCCGTACCGCCCGAGAAGCCGAAGAAGGTCGAGGAGATCGGTGGCCCACCCGGACCCGAGCCGACGCGCTACGGCGACTGGCAGTTCAACGGCAAGGTCACGGACTTCTAAGACAATGAAGATCGGCATCGTCGGCGCGGGCGCGATTGCGTTCGGAATGGCGGCGTTCCTCGAACAGCAGGGGCGTGCCGCCACCCTGTGGTCGCCGTCGGGCGAACGCATCAAGGCGCTTGCCGGCGGCGAGCCGCTCGTCGCGGCCGGCGCCATCGAGGGGACGTTCAAGCCGGCTGTCGCCAAGAGCGCCGAAGAACTCGTTGCTGGCGCCGAGGTGATCCTGATCGCCTTGCCGGCCTACGGGCACAAGCACGTCTTCGACAGGATCGCGCCGCATATCACGTCGGCACAGACTGTCATCGTCAGTTCGCATGCCTCGTTCGGCGCGCTCTACCTGTCGCGCCTGCTTGCCGCCCGAAAGATCGTGGTGCCGATCGTCGCCTGGGGCACCACGCTGGTGAGCGGCCGCCAGACCGGTCCTGCCCGCGTCCAGGTGAACACGGTACGCCAGCGGATCGATCTCGCCACGGTGCCGGCATCGCTCGGCGCAAAGGCCCTCGCGACATGCCAGGCATTGTTCGGCGACCGGTTCGTGGATCGCCAGAGCCAGCTCGCCATCGCGCTCAGCAATCTCAATCCCTCGACCCACATGGGCATCGCGCTCGGCAACATGACGCGCATGGAACGGGCCGAGGCCTGGGGCCAGGCCGAGAACGTGACGCCGAATGTGGGCCGCCTGCTGGAGGAGCTCGACCGCGAGCGCCTCGCCATCGCGACGTCGCTCGGCCTGGAAGTCCGCACGATCTTCCAGCACCTCAACCTGTCGTTCGGCGCGCCGATGGGATCGGCGTCGGAGATGCACCAGGCGATGCACGCCGCAGGCAAGGGCGGCGCCGGGCCGACCACTGCCGACAGCCGCTACGTCACCGAGGACGTGCCCTTCGGCCTGGTACCGACCGCGAAGCTCGCGCGCCTCGCCGGCCGTTCCGCCCCATTGCACGAGGCCGGCATCGCGCTCTTCTCGGCGATGTACGGGCGCGACTTCAGCGCCGAGAACGATCTGCTGGCCGCGCTCGACATCGACTCGCTTTCCCTGACGCAGCTCCAGAAACTGTGCCGCGACGGCTACCCTTCCGCGTGAGATGACGATGACACTCCCTGTTTCCCTGGCCGATGTTCGCGCTGCGGCGGCGCGCATCAAGGGCGCGGTCGTGCACACGCCCTGCCTGCGCAGCGAGACCCTCTCGCGCATCGCCAAGGCCGACGTCTGGGTGAAGTTCGAGAACCTGCAGTTCACCGCCTCGTTCAAGGAGCGCGGCGCGCTGAACACGCTGCTGCAGCTGAACGCCGAGGAGCGCAAGCGCGGCGTCATCGCCATGTCCGCCGGCAACCATGCGCAGGGCGTCGCCTATCACGCCGGCCGCCTCGGCATTCCCGCGACCATCGTCATGCCGTCCTTCACGCCCAACACCAAGGTGAAGCACACGCGCGACCACGGCGCGCGGGTCGTGCTGAAGGGCGACACGCTCTCCGAGGCCGCGACCGAGGCGCATCGCCTGGCCGACGCCGAGAAGCTCGTGTTCGTGCATCCCTACGACGATCCCCGCATCATCGCGGGTCAGGGTACGATCGCGCTGGAGATGATCGAGGACGCGCCGGAGATCGACACGCTGGTCGTGCCGGTGGGCGGCGGCGGCATGATCGCGGGCTGCGCCGTTGCCGCGCGCGGGCTGAAGCCCGACGTGAAGGTGATCGGCGTCGAGTCGGCGGGTTACTCCGCCATGCGCCAGCTCCTGGCGGGCGAGCAGGTGACCGTCGGCGGCGACACCATCGCCGAGGGTATCGCGGTGCGCGACATCGGAGCGGCGCCGCTCGCCATCGCCCGCAGCCTGGTGGACCAGGTCGTGGCGGTCGACGAGGTCGCCATCGAGCGCGCCATCGCGCTTTTTCTCGAGGTCGAGAAGACGGTCGCCGAGGGCGCCGGCGCGGCGGGCCTCGCCGCCCTGATCGCCCATCCGCAGCACTTCACCGGCCGCAAGGTCGGGCTGGTCCTGTGCGGCGGCAACATCGACACCCGCCTGCTGGCCTCTGTCCTGCTGCGCGGCCTGGTCCGCGACGGCCGGATCGTGCGGCTCAGGCTGATGATCGGCGACCTGCCCGGCCAGCTCGCCCGGGTCGCCGGCCTGATCGGCGGCGCCGGCGGCAACATCGTGGAAGTGCAGCACCAGCGCCTTTTCGGCAGCGTCGTCGCCAAGGCCACGGAGCTCGACGTCACCGTGGAAACCCGCGACCGAGACCATGCGCGGGAGCTCGTGCAGGCGCTCCAGGCAGCCGATTTCAAGGTGCGCGTCCTGGAGGGCGCGGACGCGTAAATCGGTCGCTTTCACCCCACAGGAGCGCGGGCTAAAAGACCGGCCATGTCCGCCGCCACCCAATACGTCCCCTCGCCCACTCCCGATCTCGCCCGCATCGAACGGGCCCTGATCTCCGTCTCCGACAAGGAGGGCCTGGTCGAGCTGGGCAAGGCGCTGGCGGCGCACGGGGTCGAGATCCTCTCGACCGGCGGCTCGGCCAAGTCGCTGCGCGACGCCGGCCTCAAGGTCGTCGAGGTGAGCGACCACACGGGTTTCCCCGAGATCATGGACGGCCGCGTGAAGACGCTGCAGCCCTCGATCCACGGCGGCATCCTCGCCCGCCGTACCGACGCCGGCCACAAGAAGGCGATGGCCGACCACAAGATCGCGGGCATCGATCTCGTGGTGGTGAACCTCTATCCGTTCGAGGCGACGGTCGCGCGCGGCGCGGACTTCCCGACCTGCGTGGAGAACATCGACATCGGCGGACCAGCGCTGATCCGCGCCTCGGCCAAGAACCACGACTTCGTGACCATCGTCGTGGATCCCAGGGACTACGCGTCGGTCCTAGACGAGCTGAAGGCCAACAAGGGCGCCACGACGCTGGCGCTGCGCCGCAAGCTCGCGGCCAAGGCCTATGCCCGCACGGCGTCCTACGATTCGGCGATCGCCAACTGGTTCGCGGCTCAGGCGGGCGAGACCTTCCCCGAGCGCCTCACCATGTCGGCCGAGCTGGTCCAGACCCTGCGCTACGGCGAGAACCCGCACCAGAAGGCCGCGTTCTATTCCGACGGCAGCAAGCGGCCGGGCGTCGCCACCGCGAAGATCGTCCAGGGCAAGGAGCTCTCCTACAACAACATCGGCGACACCGAGGCGGCCTACGAGTGCGTGGCCGAGTTCAAGGAGCCCGCGGTCGTCGTCATCAAGCACGCCAATCCCTGCGGCGTCGCGGTCGCGAAGAACCAGTTCGACGCCTATCGCAAGGCCTACGAGTGCGATCCCGTCTCGATCTTCGGCGGCATCGTCGCGGTGAACACCACGCTCGAGGCGAAGACGGCCGAGGAACTCTCCAAGCTCTTCCTCGAGGTCGTGATCGCGCCCGACGCGACGCCCGAAGCGCTGGAGATCTTCGCCAAGAGGAAGAACGTGCGCGTGCTGCTGGCCGGCACCCTGCCCGATCCGTCGACCGCCGGCATGACCCTGAAAAGCGTGGCCGGCGGCTATCTCTTCCAGACGCGCGACAACGGCCGCGTGACGAAGGCGGAGCTCAAGGTCGTCACCAAGCGCGCGCCGACGCCGAAGGAACTCGATGACCTGCTCTTCGCCTTCACCGTCTGCAAGCACGTGAAGTCAAACGCCATCGTCTATGCCAAGGACGGCGCCACGGTGGGCGTCGGCGCGGGCCAGATGAACCGCCGCGACTCCTCGCGCATCGCGGCCATCCGCGCGGCCGAATCGGGCGAGACCGCGGGCCTCAAGGTCAGCCCCGCCGTCGGCAGCGTGGTGGCTTCAGATGCCTTCTTCCCCTTCGCCGACGGCCTGCTGGCCGCCGCCGAAGCCGGCGCCACGGCGATCATCCAGCCCGGCGGCTCGATGCGCGACAAGGAAGTGATCGACGCAGCCGACGAGAAGGGCCTCGCCATGGTCTTCACCGGGATGCGCCACTTCCGCCACTAGGCGAATGCTCAACTCACTTTGAGGTGCTTCGCCGAGGCCTTGGCCTTGCGGCGAGCTTCTGCGACGGTGCGACCGGTCGCCAGCGCCACCGCCATGCGGCGATGCCCCTTCACCTCGGGCTTGCCGAAGATCCGCACCGATGTACCGGGCTGCGCCAGAGCCTTCTCCAACCCCGTGTAGGTCGGGTCGGCGATACTGCCGTCGCCCAGGACCGGCACCGAAGCGGCGGCGCGGCAGGTGATCCCGGGGATCGGCAGGCCGAGGATGGCGCGCACGTGCAGCTCCATCTCGCTCATGTTCTGCGAGATCATCGTGACCATGCCGGTGTCGTGCGGGCGCGGCGACAGCTCGGAGAACCAGACCTTGTCGCCCTTCACGAACAGCTCGACGCCGAACAGGCCACGGCCCTTGCGGCCGCAGAGGTCATTCACGACCTTCTTCGCGATGTCGCGGGCCTTGCGCAGCGCCGTCGCGGTCATGGCATGCGGCTGCCAGCTCTCGCGATAGTCGCCGTCGACCTGGATGTGTCCGATCGGCTCACAGAAGGCGAAGCCGCCGTCATGGCGCACGGTGAGCAGCGTGATCTCGTAGTCGAAGTCGATGGCGCCCTCGACGATCACCAGGCCGGTGCTGGCGCGCGTGCCCTCCATCGCCTGCTTCCAGCTTCCGGCGATGTCGGCGGGCTTGCGCGCCACGCTCTGGCCGTGGCCGGACGAGGACATGGTGGGCTTGATGAAGCAGGGGAAGCCCACCGCCTTCGCGCCGGCCTGCAGTTCCGCGAGGCTCGCGGCGAAGCGGTAGGGCGAGGTCGGCAGCTTCAGCTTCTCCGCGGCGAGCCGGCGGATGCCGCGACGATCCATCGTCAGACGCGCCGCCCGCGCCGTCGGAATGACGGTCCATCCCTCCTTCTCCAGCTCGACCAGCGTGTCGGTGGCGATCGCCTCGATCTCGGGCACGATGAAATCGGGCTTCACCTTCTCGACGACGCGGCGCAGCGCCTTGCCGTCGCGCATGTTGAAGACGTGCGAGCTGTTGGCCACCAGCATGGCCGGCGCATCGGCGTAGCGGTCGCAGGCGATGACCTCGACGCCCAGCCGCATCGCCTCGATCACCACCTCTTTGCCGAGTTCGCCCGAGCCCAGCATCATGATCTTGACGGCCGAGCGCTTGAGCGGCGTGCCGAATTTCTTTCTCTTCATGGCGCCATGATAGCGACGCCGACATTGAACGCCTTGGGTAAAACCGAGACCTCGAGCGGCAGCTTGCCGACCGTCTCGCCGTCGAGGTCGACGAGGGTCTCGAGATCACTGTCGAACCGAAAGAGCTTGCCGGATGAGACCCGCACCCCGGGATGATGAACATAGGCTCCGCTGTAGGTCTTCGGCAGGATGCCGAACAGGATGGCAAGCTTGGAGGTGTCCTCGACCTCGACGAGATCGAGGATGCCGTCGTCGAAGCGGGCCCCGGGCGCCAGCTTCATGCCGCCACCGCCGTTCTCGGTGTTGGCCACCATGGCAGTGAAGATCTTCCGGCTCGCGGCCGGCGCCCCGTCGATCGACAGGGCGATGACCCGAGGGCGATAGCCGAGGGTTACGATGGGCGTCATGAGGAGGTAGGCGATCTCACCGAACTTCTTCAGCCAGCGCGAGCGTGACGTACGGTGGCTGATCTCGGCGGCACCACCCACCGAGGCGATGAGATAGCCGAAGCGATCGATCGGGCGACCGTCGAGGCCGGCGCAGCGCACCCGGATCAGGTCGATCGCGCGCGACCCCGTTCCGGCCGCCGCATCGTAGGCCCGCGCGGTATCGCCGAGGTAACCAAGGGCGCGGCAGAGTTCGTTGGCGGTGCCGGCCGGTATCGGGC
>SCVT01000654.1 GCA_004296815.1 Reyranella sp.
TGACGTGCCACGGCGCATGCTCGGTATCGGTGCGCTCCAGCATGTCGTCATAGGCCTCGATGTACTCCTTGCGCTTGGCGATGTTGCGGAAGTCCTCGAGACCGATCTTGTAGTGCTTGTGCGGCTTGCTCAGCCGATCGATCATCCGTTCCTTCTGCTCCTTCTCGCTCACATGCACCAGGAACTTGACGATGCGCACGCCGTCGTCGGTGAGCTGGCGCTCGAACTCGTTGATTTCGCGATAGGCCCGTTTCCAGGCGTCCTTACTGCAAAAACCCTCGATGCGCTCGACCAGCACGCGACCGTACCAGGTCCGGTCGAAGATCGCCCAGTTCCCTGGCGCGGGCAGCCGCCGCCAGAAGCGCCAGAGGTAGTGCTGGCCGTGCTCCTCCGGCGTCGGCGCGCTGATGCGCCAGACCTGCACCGATTTCGGTTCCAGGCCGGCGACCATGCGCTCGATCAGTCCACCCTTGCCGGCGGCATCCCAGCCATCGAGACAGATGACCACCCGGCCGCCGCTGCGCAGTTGATGGATCTGCAGGTCGAGCAGGCGTCGCTGGAGCTTGCGCAGATCGCGCTCGTAGGTGTCTTCGTCGATCGGACCGTCGATCATCTCGATCTTGTCGAGGCTCGGCCACTTGCCCATTCGGTTCCTCCGGGCCCGGATCGTGACAGCGGGGCCGGCCGGAGGCAAATCGACGGGAGATTCACAGCACCAAGTCATGGCATAAGTGGTCTTGCCGATGGCCGACGTCGAACCCTCGATCCGCTTCACCCAACGCGCGGGCAAGCCCGTTGTCGAAGTCGCCGGCGCATGGACCGTGTTCACGTTGCGCGGCATCCAGCGCAAGATCGAGCAAGCGCTTCGGGCGGCAGGCACCGGCAAGGCTAACCGCGTCGTCGATGCCAAGGCGGTGAAGCGCCTCGATACGGCGGGCGCGCTCGAGATCCTGAAGTTGGCCGGCGGGCCCGATTCACAGGTCGAGACCGCCGACAAGGCCCACGCCGACCTGTTCAAGGTTGTCCAGGACAACATGTGCGAAGCGCCACCCGAGCGCCATCCGAACTGGTTCGCCCACTGGCTGGAGGAGATCGGCCGCAACACCATTCATTTCTACGAGCAGATCATCAACCTCTGCGCCTTCTTCGGCGAGATCCTGGTGACTTTCGTCGAGGCCTGTGTGCATCCCAAGCGCTTTCGTCTGAGCGCAATCGTCCGGCAGATGTACGAAGTATGGATCCGCGCCCTGGTGATCGTTGGCGTCCTCACCTTCCTGATCGGCGTCGTGATCGCCTACCAGGGGGTCCAGCAGCTCAAGCAGTTCGGCGCCGAGACCTTCACCGTCGAGGCCGTGGGCATCGGCATGTTCCGCGAGCTGGGCGTGCTCCTTACCGCCATCATCGTGGCCGGCCGCTCGGGCAGCGCCTTCACCGCCCAGATCGGCACCATGCAGGTCAACCAGGAGGTCGACGCCATGCGCACGATCGGGCTGAACCCGATCGAGTGGCTGGTGCTCCCGCGCATCACCGCGCTGATCATCTCGATGCCGCTACTCGCCTTCTGGGGCGATATGGCGGGCCTGCTGGGCGGCGCGGTCGCCTGCACCATCTACCTCGACTTCACCTTCGTGCAGTTCTTCGACCGGCTGCGCGACACGGTCGGCGCCTGGCACTTCTACACCGGCATGATCAAGGCGCCGGTGTTCGGCGCGATCATCGCCACGATCGGCTGCTTCGAGGGCCTGCAGGTCCGCGGCAGCGCCGAGAGCGTCGGCCAGCTCACGACCAAGTCGGTGGTCGAGTCGATCTTCTGCGTGATCGTGCTCGACGCGATCTTCTCCATCATCTTCCTGCTCGCGGGCGTGTAATGGCTGAAGGCGGCCAGCTCGTCGACCACAGCGACGGACGCGACGTCGTGCTGCGCCTGCGCGGCGTGCGCACACAGTTCGGCGACAAGGTGATCCACGACAATCTCGATTTCGACGTATTCCGCGGCGAGATTGTCGGCCTGGTGGGCGGCTCCGGCACCGGCAAGTCGGTGCTGTTGCGGACCATCATCGGGCTGAACGAGGCGCGCGAGGGCACCATCGAGATGCTGGGCACCGACACCAGCACCCTGCACGGACGGGCCAAGCGCGAGATGCTGGCGCGGACGGGGGTGCAGTTCCAGGACGGCGCGCTGTTCTCCTCGCTGAGTGTCACCGAGAACATCATCGTGCCGATCCGCGAGCATGCCGAGCTCGAGGACGAGACCATGCGCGAGGTCGCCGCGCTCAAGGTGGCGCTGGTCGGCCTTCCGGCCGACACCGGGCAGAAGAAGCCCTCCGAGCTCTCCGGCGGC
>SCVT01000655.1 GCA_004296815.1 Reyranella sp.
TCGGTGCCGCGCATCTCGTAGTTGGCGCCGATCGCGTCCTCGACCAGCTTGATGGCGACCTGCTGGCACCATTCGGCGCGCTGCTCGGGCGACATGTCGATCTTGGCCGTGGGAGTCGTTCCGCGCGGGAGCTGGCGCTCCTGGATCGTGAGCCCGACGCGGCTCACCGCATCGCGCCAGTTGGCACCGTCGAGCGCCGTCGGAGAGACGAACTCGACGTCGCCGGTCCCGGCCGGGCCCGGCTTCACCTGCCAGCCTGCGCCGGCACGCTTCTGCATGACCCTCTGGGCGCCCGCGACGCACTGGTTGTCGCCTTCCTGGCGCTGCACCCGGATCAGGGCCGTGCTGGGATCGCCGAACTCCTGCAGCGAGACCTCGCCGACGCCCAGCGCGCCGACGGTCTGGCGGAGCTGGTCGAGCTCGGCCTTGCCGTCCTTGGCCTTGGCCTGGATGGCGATGCCGCCCTTGAAGTCGATGCCGAAGTTGAGGCCGATCGTGAACACGCCGACCAGCGAGATCACGTTGATCAGGGTCGACAGGATCAGCGCAGCCTTGCGCTGACCGAGGAAGTCGAACTTCCTCTTGAAAGCGAACAGGCGAACGGGCTTCCACATGATGGCGCCTCAGATCACGAGTTCGGTGGGACGCCGCCAGCGGACCCAGACCGCGAGCAGCATTCGCGTGAAGATCGTCGAGCTGAACATCGAGGTCAGCAGGCCGAGCGACAACGTCGTGGCGAAGCCGCGGATCGGACCCGAGCCGAAGCCGAACAGCAACACGCCCGCGATCAGCGTCGTCAGGTTCGCGTCGATGATCGCCGACATGGCGCGCTCGTAACCGGTGGCAAGCGAGCTGAAGGCCGAGCGGCCGAGCGCTTTCTCCTCGCGCACGCGCTCGTAGATCAGCACGTTGGAGTCGACGGCCATGCCCACGGTGAGCACGAGGCCCGCGATGCCCGGCAGCGTGAGCGAAGCACCCAGGATCGACATGCCGGCGAACACCATCAGCAGGTTGACCAGCATGGCGAGGTTGGCGAAGCCGCCGAACACCGGCCCGTAGGCCACGAACATGAAGACCGCTACCAGCGCGGTGCCGACCAGCGCGGCGACGGTGCCGGCCTGGATGGCATCGGCGCCGAGGTCGGCGCCCACCGTGCGCTCCTCGATGATCGAGAGCGTCGCGGGCAGCGCGCCGGAGCGCAGAAGCAGCGCCTGCTCCTGGGTCTGCTGGGTCGTGAAGCTGCCAGTGATGATGCCGCTGCCGCCGCAGATCGCGCTCTGAACCACCGGCGCGCTGATGATCTCGCCGTCGAGCTGGATGGCAAGCCGCTTGCCGATGTTGGCGCGCGTGGCGTTGCAGAAGGCCCGGCCGCCGGCGGCGTTGAAGGTGAAGCTGATGATCGGCCGCCCACCCTGCTGCTGCTCGAACGTGGCCTTGGAGTCGTCGAGATCCTCGCCGCCGACGACGATCCGCTTCAGCACCGGCAGGCACTGCGGCTGGTAACGCCGGCAGATCTGCTCGGGCGAAAGGCGCGGATTGGCGCTCTGGATCTCTTCCCATGCCTTGGGATTGGTCCGGCGCAGCTCCTGCATGCCCTCACGCGTCGGCACCAGGAAGGTGGTCGGCGGCACGGTCTGCGGGATGTTCTGCCCGGTCGCCGCGATGTCCTCGTTGACGAGGTGGAAGGTGAGCTTCGCGGTCTGGTTGATCTTGCGCTTGAGGTCGGTGGTGTCCTTGATGCCCGGGACCTGCAGCAGGATGCGCTCGTCGCCCTGGCGCACGATCGTCGGCTCGAGCGTGCCGGTTTCGTCGACGCGACGGCGCAGGATCTCGATCGACTGGTCGATCACTTCCTTCTTCTTCTTGGCGAGCTCCTGCTCCGAATAGGCGAGCCTGATCGTGTCGCCCGTGCCCGCCACGACGAGCGTCGGATCGATGGTGCGGATCGCCTCAATCGCCTTGGTCCGGCTCGCCTCGTCGCGCAACGTGACGATCAATGCCCGTCCCGGCTCGACGTTGACGTCCTTGAACGGCACCTGCTGCTTGCGCAGCTCGCCGCGCACCGAGTCCGACAGGTTCGTCAGCCGTTCGTTCAGCACCGATCGCAGGTCGGCTTCGAGGAGGAAATGCGCACCGCCACGCAGGTCGAGGCCGAGGTTGATCCGGCTCGACGAGTACCAGTGCGGCAGATGGTCGAGCACGTTCGCCGGCAGCAGGTTCGGCAGGGCAAACAGCGCCGACAACAGCGTGATGCCGGCAATGACGATTGTCTGCCAGCGCGGGAGGTTGAGCATGCCGACCTGCGGTCTTCTATGGGCGAGCGGTTACTTCTTCTGCCCGCCGCCGAACAGGCTGCCCAGCAGGCTCTTGCGCTCGGCCGCCGGCGCGGGCGGCGGCAGCAGAGGCTTGTCGTCCTCCTCGCTGTCCTTGGCGCCGCGCACCGACTCACCGCGCGCCACGATGTCTGTGATGGTCTGCTTGATGATGCGAACCCGCACGCCCTCGGCAAGTTCCACCTGGACCTCGTTGTCCGAGATCACCTTGGTGACCAGGCCGATGATCCCGCCGCCGGTGACGACGCGGTCGCCGCGCTTCACGCCGGCCAGCATCTCGCGCTGGGCACGCACCTTGGCCTGCTGCGGACGGATCAACAGGAAATAGAAGACGACGAAGATGAGGATCAGCGGGAAGAGCTGGACGAGGAAATCCCCGCTGCCGCCGCCGCCACTCTGCGCCCATGCCTGGGAAATGATCATCTTCTGCTCCCGAATCTTCCGGCCGTCGAAAAAGCGCGCGGACTATAGCGGCCCCGCCCCGCTTTGCAATGCAAGCTCAGGGCGATATGGTCGCCCCCTTTTCGGCGGCCGGCAACGATGGATCAGGATCTTAAAGACACTCTTTCACGCATTGCGGCAGCGCTCGACCGCCTGGCGCCACCGGCGCCAGCGGGCGCCAACATCGATGCGGCGGAAGCCTATGTCTGGCACGCGGCCGGCCATCGCCTCGAGGCCGTGCCCAAGGTCAACCGCGTCAGCATCGACCTTCTGATGGGCGTCGACCGGCAGAAGGAGACCCTGCTCGAGAATACCAGGCGCTTCGCCACGGGCCTTCCCGCCAACAACGCACTGCTCTGGGGCTCGCGGGGCGCCGGCAAGAGCTCGATCGTGAAGGCTGTCCACGCGCACGTGAACCGCGAGATGGGCGGACCGCCGGGACCGTTGGCCCTGGTCGAGATCCATCGCGAGGACATTCCGTCGCTTCCCGCACTGCTCTCCATGATTCGCAACTCGAAGCGCCGTTTCGTGGTGTTCTGCGACGACCTTTCCTTCGACGGCCAGGATGCTGCGTACAAGTCACTGAAGGCGGTCCTCGAAGGCGGCATCGAGGGTCGGCCGGAGAACGTCGTCTTCTATGCGACGTCGAACCGCCGCCACCTGATGCCGCGCGACATGATCGAGAACGAGCGCTCGACGGCGATCAATCCCTCCGAAGCGGTGGAGGAGAAGGTGTCGCTGTCGGATCGCTTCGGCCTGTGGCTCGGCTTCCACAATGCCGACCAGGACACGTTCTTCGCCATGATCGAGGGCTACGCTGCCCACTACAAGCTCGGTGTGCCGGCCGAGACGCTGCGCAAGCAGGCGGTCGAATGGTCGGTGACACGAGGCGCCCGCTCGGGCCGCGTCGCCTGGCAGTTCATCCAGGAAGTGGCGGGCCAGCTCGGCAAGAAGCTGGACTAGCGATGTCCGATCCCGAAGACGTCCTGTTCTCGCCGGCGGTCAAGGCGGAGCAGACGCGTCTCGGGTCGCGCGCGCAGTTCGAAGGCAAGGACTGGAAGACGGAGATCACCGACGATCTCCGGCAGTTCCTCGGTGCCATCGACACCTTCTTCTTTGCAACGGCGAGCGCTGATGGCCGCCCCTATATCCAGCATCGCGGCGGCCCGCCGGGCTTCCTGAAGCCGATCGGCACCCACACGCTGGCCTTCGCCGACTTTGCCGGCAATCGCCAGTACATCTCGCTCGGCCATCTGCGGGAGAACGACCGCGCCCACATCTTCATCCTGCATTTTGCGACCCAGCAGAGGGTCAAGCTGTGGGGTCGCGCCCGCATCGTCGAGGGCGACATCGAGCTGATGGAGCGTCTGGTCGACCCGCGCTACAAGGCGCGGCCCGAGCGGGCGATCGCCTTCACGATCGAGGCCTGGGACGTCAATTGCCGCCAGCACATCGTGCCGCGCTACAGCGAAGCCGAGATCGCACCTGCCGTCGACCAGCTCACGCGGCGCATCAAAGAGCTGGAAGAAGAAGTGGCACGCCTGAAGGCCGGCCAAAGCTAGGCACGGTCCTTGCTTCCCGGGGTTCTACAAGGGAGCCCCGCATGACGAAGCCCAGAATCACCGCCCGTACCGCCGCTGGCTTCAATCGCCGCGCATTGCTCGCTGCCGCCGGCGCCGCGACGGCAGCCCTCGCCGCGCCGCGCATCCTACGCGCGCAGGGCAAGGAGCTCGTGATCGGCGGAGCGGCCAGCCACAAGAACTTTGTCGAGACGATCATCGGTCCAGCCGTCGAGAAAAAGTTCAACTGCAAGATCGTCTTCGAGGGATCGCGCTCGCTCGTGAACCTGGAGAAAATGCAGAAGAACAAGGACAAGCAGTACCTGTCGGTCGTTATGATGGACGATCCCGTCATGATCCCAGCCGTCGCCGAGGGCCTGCTCGACCCGATCACGACGGCCAAGGTGCCGAACATGGCGGCGTTGAAACCGGGCACCGTCCACATGGACGGAATGTGGGTAAACTATCTGCAGCCCTGGCTCGGCATCGCCTACAACCCGAAGGCCATGAAGACCGCACCGACTTCATGGGCCGACGCCTATGACCCCAAGTACAAGGGTCGCGTCATCCTGCCGTCGCTGCAGAACACGGAAGGGCTCGCCAACCTTTTCATGGCGGCCTTTCTCGCGACCGGGAAGCCGATGCCCGAGGCGCAGAAGGACATCGACGCCGCCTTCAAGAAGCTGGTCACCATCAAGCCGAACCTGCTCACGGCCTACACGCAGATGCCACAGGCCTACAATCTGCTGGAGCAGGGCGAAGGTTTCATGATCTCGAGCGCGATTTCGCAGGTCGCGATGGAGCGCAAGGTCGGCGGCGCGCCGGTCGACATCGCCGTGCCGAAGGAAGGCATCTTCGCCATGCCGTCGGGCGTGGCGTTGGTGAAGGGCGGCCCACAGCCCGAGCTGGCCGCTGGCTACATCAACGAAATGATCGGCCCCGAGGTGCAGGCTAAGCTCTCGACCGCGACCTACTCGCTGCCGACCAACAAGGACACGCCGGTTCCCCCCGGCGCACCGACCGGCGTCACCATCCACGGCATCGACTGGAAGTTCGTTGCGGACAACCGCGCCGACTGGGTGAAGCGCTGGGACCGCGACATGTCGATGTAAGCCGGCCGTGGCCGCCGAGTCGTTCCTCGATATACAAGGCGCCGAGAAGACATTCGGTGGCACCGCCGTCCTGGGTGGCGTCGACCTGAAGGTGGCGGCCGGCGAGTTCATCTCCCTTCTCGGCCCGTCGGGCTGCGGCAAGACCACCTTGCTGCGTATCGTGGCCGGCCTGCTCGCCGCCGACCGCGGCACGATCAGGCTGGACGGAGAGGATATCGGCGCCCGCCCGCCGCACCGGCGCGATGTCGGCGTCGTCTTCCAGAACTACGCGCTCTTCCCCCACCTTACGGTCGCCGAGAACATCGCGTTCGGCCTCAAGGCGCGGAAGCATCCGGCGGGCGAGATCGGCCCGACGGTGCGGCGCTTCCTGTCGCTGGTGCATCTCACGGACTTCGCCGACCGATCGGTACGCGCACTATCCGGCGGCCAGCAGCAGCGCGTGGCGGTGGCGCGTGCGCTGGCGGTGCACCCGAAGCTCCTGCTGCTCGACGAGCCCTTCTCCGCCCTCGACCGCAAGCTGCGGGAGAACATGCAGATCGAGCTGCGCCGCCTGCTGCGCGAGCTCGGCATCACCGCGGTGTTCGTGACGCACGACCAGGACGAGGCGCTCACCATGTCCGACCGCATCGCGGTGATGAACCGCGGTGCGATCGAGCAGCTGGCGCCGCCCGAGGAGATCTATCGCCGGCCGGCAACCGCCTTCGCACTGGAGTTCGTGGGCCTCTCCTCGCGCCTGGCCGGCAAGGTCCTCGGCACAGAGCAGGGCCTCGTCTCGGTGCAAACCGCCTATGGCGTCCTGCGCGCGCCGGGCGACTTCGTGGCGGGCGCGCCCGTCATGCTCGCCGTGCGGCCCGAGCGCATCAGGGTCAACCCGCCACACGACTTCGCGTTGTCCGCGAAGCTCCGCGACACGGTCTTCCAGGGCGCCAAGGTCCAGCTCCACTTCCAGGCGCGCGACGGCGATAGCCTCATGGTGGAGACGTCGGACCTGCCGGACGGCCTGCCGCCGCCGAACACGGAGATGAAGCTCGGCTGGGCGGTCGCCGACACGCTGATCTACCCGGCGCCATGAGCGTGCGCAGCGCCCCGTCGGTCTGGCGCGATCCCGTCGCGCTGCTCGCCGCGCCCGCCGTGCTCTACCTGCTCGTCGTCTACGCCTTCCCGCTGTTCTGGCTGCTGATGAAGAGCTTCACCGGCCCGGCGGGCCCGACCGTGCAGCCCTACGTCGCGTTCATGGCCGATCCGTTCAACTGGCGCGTCATCGGCAACACGTTGCGGGTCGCGGCGTGGGTCACGCTGGTCTGCTTTCTCATCGGCTATCCCGCCGCCTTCGCCCTCGCGCGCGCCGGCGCATTCGTCCAGATCGTCATGCTGGTCTCGATCATCCTGCCGCTCTCGATCGGCGCCGTGGTCAAGGCATTCGCCTGGCAGATCGTGCTGCGCCGCGACGGCGTCGTCTCCCAACTCTTGCTCGGGCTCGGAATCTGGGACGAGCCGCAGCGCCTCTTGTTCACTGAGACAGGCCTCGTCCTGGGCGCCGCCAACATCTTCCTGCCCTTCATGATCCTGCCGATCTATTCGGTGGTGAAGCTGATCGACCCGCGGCTAAGCGAAGCCGGTGCGACGCTGGGCGCCACGCCGCTCTACCGCTTTGCCCACGTCACGCTGCCGCTCACCCTGCCAGGTGTCGTTTCCGGCATCGCCTTCGTCTTCTCGATGAGCGTGTCGATGTTCGTCATCCCGTCGCTGCTGATCGGCGACCGCTTCCAGACGCTCTCGACGCTCACCGGCCGCTCGTTCCTGCTGATGCGCAACGAGCAGCTCGGCTCGACGACCGCGGTCATCCTGCTGGTGCTGGCGGTCTCGATCGTCGTCGGCTCGACCTGGCTCGCGCGGCGGATGGGAGGCAGCACCACATGACGGCGATCGAGCGGTTCACGCGTTGGTTCGTCTGGGCCATGGCGGGCTTCACCGTCGTCTTCCTGATGACGCCGCTGATCGTCACGGTCGCCGTCTCGTTCGGCTCCTCGACCGTGTTCACCTTGCCGCCGCCCGACTGGTCGACGCGCTGGTACGAACGGCTGGCCAACATGCGTGGCCTCCTGCCCGCCCTGGTCGTCTCGCTGCAGGTCGCGGCGATCTCCACCGCCGCCGCCATGGTGCTCGGCACGCTCTGCGCCATCGCGCTGGTACGCGGTCGCTTCCCCGGCCGCGAGACGATCTCGACCTTCCTCGTCTCGCCGCTGATGCTTCCCGGCCTGGTGATCGGCATCGCCATGCTGCAGGGCTTCAAGGCGATGGGCCTGCGCGACGTCTATGCGAGCCTGCTGGTGGCGCATGTCGTCATCACGCTCCCCTACGTCGTTCGCACGGTCGTGGGTGCCCTCTCGCTGTTAGACTTCTCGCTGATCGATGCGGCGCGCACGCTGGGCTGCTCCTATCCTGCCGCCCTGATGCGCGTGCTGGTCCCGGCGTTGGCCCCGGCCTTCCTGACGTCGGGAATGTTCGCGTTCCTCGCCTCGATGGACAATTACCCGATCTCGATCTTCTTCACCGATGCCTGGACCAAGACACTCCCGATCCAGATGCTGCAATATGTCGAGGAGCGGCCGGACCCGACCATCGCCGCCATCTCCACCGGGCTCGTCCTTCTGGCCATCGTCGCCCTGATCATCGGTGACCGCCTCGTGGGATTGCGCAAGCTCGCCGATTTCTAGCGGACCGAAATGAAGATCCTGATCGCCAATCCCAACATTTCCACCAGCGTTACCCACCGGCTCGTCGCCTCGGGCAAGCTCGTGGCGAGCCCAGGCACGGAGCTGATCCCCATGACGGCACCCCGAGGCGTGCCGTTCATCGCCACACGCGCCGAGGCCGCGGTCGGCGGCGCGGTGCTGCTCGAGATGCTGGCGGAGAGGCGCGGCACCTTCGATGCCGCCGTCGTCGCCGCCTTCGGCGATCCCGGCCTCGGCGGCGCCCGAGAGCTCTTCGACTTCCCGGTGGTCGGCATGGCCGAGGCCGCGATGCTGGTCGCGTGCACGCTCGGCCGCTCGTTCGGCATCGTGAGCTTCTCGAAGTCGCTCGAGCCGTGGTTCGCCGAGATCGTAGCGTGGCATGGTCTCTCTGGTCGCTGCGTCGCGATCCGCACGCCGGACGAAGGCTTCCGGTCGCTCAACAACGTGCAGGAAGAGATGGAGCAGCTCCTGATCGACCTCGCCAACCGCACGGTGGCCGACCACGGCGCCGACGTCGTGATCCTGGCGGGCGCGCCGCTGGCGGGCCTCGCCAACAAGATCCGGGATCGCGTGCCGGTGCCGCTGGTCGACGGCATCCAGGCCGCGGTCACCATGGCCGAGGGGCTGGTGCGCATGAACCCGCGCAAAGCGACTGCCGGCACGTTCCGCCGCCCCGACCCGAAGGATTCCAAGGGACTCGCCGGCCCGCTCGCCGACGTGATCGCGCACCGTGGCACGTGACCTGAAAGGCTACGGGCGCACCCCGCCGGATCCGAAATGGCCGGGCGGCGCGCGCGTCGCCGTCTCCTTCGTGATCAATTTCGAGGAGGGCGCGGAGATGTCGCTCTCGCAGGGCGATGCTTTCAACGAGAAGGTCTACGAGGTCACCGATGAGGTCGTGGGGGTGCCCGACCGCTGCATGGAATCGCACTTCGAGTACGGCACCAAGGCCGCGTGGTGGCGCATCGCCGACGCGCTGGAGCGGCTGGGCGTGCACACTACCGTCAGCACCTGCGGCATGGCGGCGGAACTGTCGCCGTGGCTGATCCGGGATGCCGTGGCGCGCGGCCACGAGATTTCCTGCCATGGCTGGCGCTGGGAGAAGCACGCCCACATGGCGGAAGCGGCCGAACGCGACGCCATTGCCAAGACCGTGAAGGTCCTGACCGAGATCGCGGGCACGCGGCCGGTCGGCTGGCATACCCGCTCCACGCCCTCGGTCAACACGCGCCGCCTGCTCGTCGAGGAGGGCGGCTTCCTCTACGACAGCGACGACTATTCGGACGATCTGCCGTTCTTCGTCGACGTGGCGAGCAAACGCCATCTCGTGCTGCCCTACAGCTTCGATACCAATGATATGCACTATCACCAGGGCTTCCACCGCTTCGTGTCGGCCCGCGACTTCGCCGACTACACGTGCGGCGCCTTCGACACGCTGTGGAGCGAAGGCGAGCGTTTCCCCAAGATGATGTCGATCGGCCTGCACCTGCGCATGATTGGCCGGCCGGGTCGTATCGCGGCGCTGGACCGCATCGTCAGCCACATGAAGGAGCGCGGCGGTGCCTGGTTCGCCACGCGCCGGCAGATCGCCGAGCACTGGCTCGTGCGCTTCTAGGCCTTCTTCGGGCGGACGATCTTGATCGTCGACGTGGCGTGCACGATCAGGCGGCCCTTCTCATCCTTGAGATCGCCGTCGAGGAAGCCGACCGAGCCGCCCCAGCGCATGACGCGGCCCTCGGCATAGACGATCCCCGGCCCCATCGCCTCGAAGAAGCTGATCTTGAGCTCGAGCGTCGGCACCGCAATGCCGAGCTTGCCCTTCACGATCGCGGCGTTGGCCATCGCCGTGTCGACCATGCCGGTGAGGAAACCGCCCTGGCAGATGCGGCCTTGCGAATGGCAGAAGGCCGGCACGACCTCGAAACGGAACCGCGCGTAGCCGCGTGCCGAGTCGATGTCGAGAATTTCGCCGTTCAATGTCTTGAGGACATCAGGCGCATTGGCCCGTAACGCGGCGAGTATCTCCGAATCGTGCGCGAGATCCTTGGGAAAGTGCTCGAAATCAGGATGGGCTGAACTCATGGCGCGCGGACTATAACGGACGCGCCGAGACCCGCACCTTCTCCAGCAGCTCGATCAGCGTCCGCGTTTCGGCCGCCGAAAGTCCCGACAGGATCCGCTTCTCGTGGGCGCGGACCAGCCGGCCGAACCGGGCGAGCGCCTTGCGACCGAACGGCGTGAGCGCAAGGGCATGTGTGCGGCCGTCGGTCGGCGATCTGTGCCGCACCAGGAGGTCCCGCGCCTGCAGGCGATCGAGGATCGGCACCAGGGTCGAACGGTCGATGCCCAGCGCGCGGGCCAAAGCCATCTGGCTGAGACCGGCATTGCGCTCGACCAGCACCAGCAACCCGAACTCGCCCGGCGTCAGGGCCTCGCCGGCATGGGCGAAGGTGGCGGCGAAATCGGCGAACACAGCCGACTGCGTGCGGCGCAGGCCGTAGCCCAGCAGCGAGGGAAGCAAGCCGCGATCGAGGCTTCCGGCGAGCGGCTTGCCAGGGGACTTGGCGGGTGGACGGCCCATCGGGGGAGTGGTAAACGGAGATTGTTTGGGGATCAAACAAATTCAGATCCGAGCACGATGAGCTTCAAAGTACGCATCGCCCAGGCAGACCGCATCATTGACGTCCCCACCGGCGCCACCATCCTCGAGGCGGCGCTCGATGCCGGTATCTCCTACCCGTTCGGCTGCCAGTCGGGCAACTGCGGCGCCTGCAAGTCGCATCTCGTCAAAGGCGAGGTGACGATGGAAGGCTACTCCGAGTTCGCTCTGTCGGACGAGGAGAAAGGCCGCGGCCTGATCCTCGCCTGCCGGGCCGTGCCCTGGGAGAAAAGCGAAGTGGCGTGGCTCGAAGAGGACGACCTGATCGTCCACCCGCGCCGCCTGCTCGCCTGCAAGGTCGTCGGGCTCGACGACGCCACGCACGACATCAAGCGCATCCGCCTCGAGGTCGTCTCGGGCGGGCCGTTCGACTTCTCCGCCGGACAGTTCGCCTCCGTCACCTTCGACGGCTGCCCGCCACGCGACTACTCAATGGCCAACGTGCCGGGCGACCCGATCCTGGAATTCCATGTCCGGCGGACCGCAGGCGGTGCCACCAGCACGCACGTCGCGGAAAAGCTCTCGCTCGGCGACACCGTACGTGTCGAAGGCCCGTTCGGCCCCTCGTACCTGCGCGAGACCCATCGCGGCCCGATCATCGCCGTGGCCGGTGGTTCGGGCATGGCGCCGATCAAGTCGGTGGTGGAGCGGGCGCTGCAGAAGGACCTGCCGCAGCACATCTACTTCTATTTCGGCGTTCGCACCGAGCGCGACCTCTATCTGCACGACCATTTCGCGGCCCTGGCCGAGAAGCACAAGAACCTCCACTTCGTGCCGGTGCTGAGCGAAGGCGACGGCATGAACCACCGCTGCGGCCTCGTGCACGAGGCCGTCGGCCGCGACTTCGACGAGCTGGACGGCTGCAAGGCCTATCTCGCGGGCCCTCCGGTCATGGTCGAAGCCGCGACCAGACTGTTCGAGGAACGCGGCATGCGACGCATCGATATCCACGCCGACGCCTTCTACACGGCGGCCGAGATGGCGAACGCGAACAAGAAGACGGGAGCGGAACTATGACGGACCTTCTGAAGGGACGCTCGGCGATCGTCACCGGCGCCGGCCGCGGTATCGGCCGCGCCATCGCCGAAGCGCTGGTCGCCGAGGGTGCCAGCGTGATCGTGGCCGACAACGGCGCCTCGATCGCGGGCGACGGCGGCGACCACGAGGTTGCACGCGAGGCCGCCAAGGCGCTAGGCAAGAACGCCATCGCCTTCGGCGAGAGCGTCGCCTCGCCGGGCGTCGCCAAGCAGCTCGTCGACCTCGCGGTGAAGAACTTCGGCGGCATCGACATCGTCGTGAACAACGCGGCGATCCTGCGCGACGCCTTCGTGTTCCGCGCTGATCCAGGCGATTGGGACGCTGTGATCCGCACCAACCTGTCGGCCGCTTTCTATCTGATCAATGCCGCGTCGGGAGTGATGCGCGACCAGGGCAAGGCAGGCCGCGGTGGCAAGGACGGCTACGACTGGGGCCGCATCGTCAACATCGTCTCGTCGGCCGGCCTCTACGGCAATCTCGGACAGGCGGCCTATGCCAGCGCCAAGGCGGGCCTGTTCGGCCTGACGCGCGTCACCGCCATGGATCTCGCGCGCGCCCAGATCACCGCCAACGCCGTGGCGCCGTTCGCCCGCACGCGTGTCACCGACATCATCCAACCGGCCAATGAAGCGCAGAAGACCTACAAGGAACGCGCCCTCAAGATCGGCGCCCACCACGTCGCCAATCTGGTGACCGCGCTCTGCTCGCCCACCGGCAAGTCGATCACCGGCCAACTCCTGGGCGTGCGCGGCCGCGAGGTCTTCCTGTTCGGCCAGCCACGTCCTGTGGGCAAGCTCGAGGCCGGCTCGCCGGCAGGCATCGCGCAGGATCTCGCCGGCAAGCTCGGTAGCCAGTTCACCGATCTCACCACCGATCTCGAAGCCTTCAACACCGAACCTCTCGTCTGAGGAGAGCCACCCATGACCGAGTCCATCACCGTCAAGACCGTCGAGGAGCTGAAGGACGCGCCGGAGGAATACCGCGAGGCCGTGGCCAAGCTCGTGATCAGCCACGCCATCAACGAGCTCTATGGCGCCCAGGTGTTCGACGAGCCGGCCATCGCCTATGCACCGACGCCTTACGCCAAGTGGCTGACCTGCCGCGTCGCCATGGAGGAATACGGCCATCACGTCCGCTTCCGGCAGCTCGGCGTGCAGATGGGCATCCCCGAGGAGCGCATGGTCCCCGGCACCGGCAAGAAGCCGCTGTCGATCTTCGAGTTCCCGCTCAAGACCTGGGAGGAGTTCGTCGCCATCAAGCTCTTGGCCGACCTCGCCGAGATCCTGCAGGTCGAGGACCTGCTGCACTGCACCTTCCATCCACTGCGCAACCTCGCGCGCGCGACCATGCCGGAGGAGCGCTTCCACGCGCAGTTCGGCGAAGACTTCACCGCCGAGCTCGTCAAGACGCCACAGGGCAAGGAGACGCTGCAGGCCGCCGTGAACGAGTACTTCCCCTACTTGCCCTCGTTCTTCGGCGGCTCGAAGTCGAGGAACAACGAGATCTTCCGCAAGTGGAACATCAAGCAGCGTACCAATGACGAGATGCGCGCCGACTTCATGACGCGCGCGACCGAGGTTGCCAGCAAGTACGGCCTCACCCTGCCGGAGGTCCGGCAGGCGGCGTGAGCGACGTCATCGGACTGCCGGCGGCCACGCTCGCGCGCCTCAAGGCGGAGCTTCGCGCGGCGTCGTGGTTCGCCGCCCTGGGCGAGCCCCTGACGGGAGGCGATCGCACCGATGCCGCAGCCTATGCAGGCGCACTCGGTCTCGGAGGACTGACCATCGACCTGGCGAAGGACTGGCCGGAAGCCGAGCGGCTCCTGAAATCGTCCGACTGGTCCTCGCACTTGTGGGACCGCGAGGAGGCGCTGCGCCGCGATCTGCTCCAGCGCGCGGAAGCTCACTATCCCGAGCGTGCGCTCTGGACGGCTCTTACAGAGCTCACCACCGAGGCCGGTGACCTCGTACACGGCAAGGCCGCCACCGCCGCGTCCCGCATGGGCAACGCGGCGAAGGCGTCCATCCACGTCGCGGCGGGCGCAGCCTCGCAGGCCGTCTACCAGCTCGCCGTTGCGCGACTCGCCGGCGACGCGGCGTCGCCCTTCGAAAGCAAGTTCCGTTTGTTCGCGGCCGGCCGCTGGCCGCTCGGCGTCGTGGGCTCTAGGGTGATTCTCTTCTGAGGAGCAGCCTTCGATGAATGCCTACACAGCCCCGCCGCGCACTGTCGGCCGGCTGAAACGCCCCTTCGGCGACCTCTACTATGAAGTGTCCGGCAGCGGCCCCGCCCTTCTCTTCGCCCATGGGCTGGGCGGCAATCACCTGAGCTGGTGGCAGCAGGTCGCGCACTTCGCGCCGAACTACACTTGCGTGACCTTTGCGCATCGCGGCTTCGCGCCCTCCGACCCGGTGGCCGGCGGCGTCGACCCTGCCGATTATCCGGCCGACCTCACCGCATTGATCGATCACCTGCATCTCCCCGACGTGCGTCTCGTCGCGCAGTCGATGGGCGGCTGGACCATGCTCGAATATGCGCTCGCCAATCCGGCGCGCGTGAAGGCGCTGGTCCTCAGCTCGACCTCGGGCACGCTCGACCGCCGCGGCAGCGACCCCTCCGGCGGACGTGACTACGACGCCTGGCTGAAGGATGCCGAGGCCAAGCTCGCCGACGGCGCGGCGAAGGGAATTCACCCTGCGATGGGCGCCCGGGCGGCGGAGCGAGTGCCCGCGCTGCACCTTCTCTATCGCAGCATCGACGAGATGGCCGGCAAGCTTGACAAGGAGAAGCTCCGTGCCGGCCTGCGCCGCACCGCGACCCGCACCGTCGCCGAATTCAAGGCGTTCCGCGTGCCGACCCTGCTGATCGCCGGCGGCGAGGACGTCGTCTTCCCGCCGTTCCTGGCAAGCGCCATCGCGGCAACCCTGCCCTGCGGCGAGGCGGAGATGATCGGCGATGCCGGCCACTCGCCATACTTCGAGCAGCCCGCTAGATTCAACGCGCTGGTCGACGCGTTCCTCGCGCGACAGCGCTAGGAGGAGATGGTGTCCAAGGACAATCCGCGAATTGCCGTCCTCGGCTTCGCGATCGAGTGCAATCGCTTCTCGCCGGTCACCACCGCGGAAGATTTCGAGCAGGACGTCGACATCCGCGGCAACCGCATCGTGAGCGAGGCCCGCTCGGGCAAGTCGATCACCATGCCCGACCTGCCGGGCTTCTTCACCGAGATGGATCGCACCGGCGACTGGACGCCTGTACCGCTGCGGGTCTCGCTCGCCCAACCTGGCGGACCGGTCGCGGAAAAGTTCTTCAAGGACTATCTTGCCGAGATCGAGGCGGGCCTGAAGTCGGTGCTGCCGGTCGACGCGGTGTTCGTGTCGTGCCATGGCGCAGCGCTCGCCGAGGGCACCGACGATCCCGACGGCGACCTGTTCGAGCTGCTGCGCCGCATCGCCGGTCCGGATGTGCCGATCGTGTCGGTGTTCGACCTGCACGCCAACGTCTCGCGCCGCATGATCGACAATCTGAGCGTCTTCGTCGGCTATCTCGAAAACCCGCACACCGACATCTACGAGCGCGGCGTGGAGGCCGCCAAGCACATGCGGGAGCTGCTCACCGGAACGAAGACGGCGATCGAGATGGTCAAGATCCCGCTGGTGCCACCGCAAATCGCCCTGCTGACGGCCAAGGGCCCTTACGCCGACCTGATCAAGTACGGCCAGACCAAGGTCGGCGGCGACATCCTGAACGTCTCGGTGATGGCAGGCTTCGCTTACAGCGACAGCCCGAAGAACGGCCTGACCGCGGTCGTCACCGCGCGCAACGGCAACGCTAAGGCCGCGGCCGATCTCTCGCTCGACATCGCCAAGCGGGCCTGGGGCATGAAGGAGCGCTTCAAGCGCGCGATGATGTCGCTCGCCGACGCCGTCCAGCTCGCCGTGTCGGTTGGACGCGACCGACGACGCAAGCCGATCATCCTGGCCGACGTGGCGGATAATCCCGGTGGCGGCGGGCGCGGCAACACCACCTACCTCCTGCGGGCGCTGAAGAGCGCCAGGGCGCAGGGCGTGATCTTCGGCGTGTTCAACGACGCGGCGCTGGCCGCCCAGGCGCACGGGCTGGGTGAAGGCGCGATCTTCAACGCCTCGTTCAATACGAAGGAACACCAGGAATTCTCCCTGCCCTTCGACTGCGAGGCCAAGGTCGTGAAGCTGTCGGACGGCCAGTATGTCGGCCGGCGAGGCGTGCTGAAGAATGTGTCTTCCGACATGGGCCCGTCCGCGCTGCTCGACCTCGGTGGCATCCAGGTCGTGGTCATCTCCAACCGCTGCCAGTGCATGGACCCGCGTCAGTTCGAGATGTTCGGACTCGACATCGCCCAGGCGCGCGTCGTCGTGGTGAAGAGCCGCGGCCATTTCCGCGGCGGCTTCGACGAGTTCTTCAAGCCCGAGCAGATCTACGAAGTCGACTGCCCCGGCCTGACCTCGCCGGTGCTGGCGAACTTCACCTGGACCAAGCTGCCGCGGCCGGTCTATCCGCTCGACGAGGAGACGAGCTGGACGCCGCCCGCGTAACGACGATCACCGATCCGGCAACGGGATGAACTCGTTGTCGCCCGGCACCTTCGGGAAACGCTGATCGCGCCAGTCGGCCTTCGCCTTCTCGATGCGTTCCTTGCTCGACGACACGAAGTTCCACCAGATGTGACGCGGCCCGTCCATCGTGGCGCCGCCCAGCAGCATCGCCTTGGCACCTGCAGTTCCGGCGACGGCCTCGACTGCCTGTCCCGGGGCGAGCACGGCGAGATCGCCGACGCCCAGCGTGCGCTCGCCTACTGTCAGTGAGCCGTCGGCTAGGTAGATCGCTCGCTCCGCATGCTCGGGCGACACGACGAGCCTGCCGCCTGCGGCTGCTTCGACACCGACATAGAAGATGGGCGAGAAGTGCGTGGTGGGCGCCGTGCGCCCCGCATAGGTGCCGACGATCAGACGCTGCGCCACGCCCCCCTCGGACCATGCCGGCAACTTGGCCGCTTCGACATGCTCGAAGGCCGGGTCCGTCTCCTCGTGCGTCATGGGGAGAGCGACCCACGTCTGGACGCCATGCATACGGAAGCCGGTGGCGCGCATCTCGGGCTCGGTGCGCTCGCTGTGGACGATGCCGCGGCCGGCGGTCATCCAGTTGACGTCGCCGGGCTTGATCGGCTGGGCGAAGCCCAGGCTGTCGCGATGGAAGATGCCGCCGTCGAACAGGTAGGTGACGGTCGCCAGACCGATATGGGGATGCGGCCGCACTTCCATGCCGCCGCCCGGCGGCACGTCCATCGGTCCGAAATGATCGAGGAAGATGAAGGGGCCGACCATGCGCCGCTTGACGCTGGGCAGCACACGCCGCACCGCGAAGCCGCCGCCCAGATCGTGCGCCCTGCCCTGGATCAGTAGCTCGATCGCGTCGGCCATCTTGTTCTCCTCGAATGTTTGTGCTGCAAACAAATCTTCATGGCAACCCGTCGCGACCTCTCACCCTTCTTCGCCCCCGACAGCATTGCCATCGTCGGCGCCGGCGAGCGCGCCACCTCGTCGGGCGGAGCGGTCATGCAGATGCTGCGCCAGGCGGGTTATGGCGGAAGGGTCGTTCCGGTCAATCCCAAGGGCGGCACCATCTTCGGTTACGAGTCGGTGACCTCGATCGGCGCCATGGACCAGCCGGTCGACCTCGCCGTCATCGTCATCCGGCCCGACGCCATTCTCGAGGCGGTCGGCGAAGCGGCCGATCGCGGCATCCGCAACCTGCTGATCCTGCCCGGCGGCTTCGCGGAAGCCGGCCCCTCGGGCGTGGCGCGGAACGATGCGCTGCTGAAGATCGCCGCCGAGCGGAACCTCACCATCGCCGGGCCGAACTGCGCCGGCCTCATCCACCTCGACCCGGCCAAGCGTTTCGCCGCGACCTTCCTGCGCGACCTGCCGCCGGGCAGCAGGGCCGGCAACGGCCTCGCCTTCGTCTCGCAGTCCGGCGCGCTGGCCGAGGAGTTCATCGACAAGGCCAACGCCCGCAACCTGCCGCTGATGTCGGTGGTCTCGGTCGGCAACGCCATCCATCTCGGTGTCGAGGACTATCTCGACTGGCTGGGCGATCGGCCGGAAATCGGCGCGGCCCTTCTCTACGTCGAGTCGATCGAGGACCACGAACGCTTTCGCGAGGTCGCGCGCCGGGTCTCGGCGAAGAAGCCCGTCATCGCCCTGTTCGGCGGTCGCACCGAGATCGGCGGCAGAGCGGCGGCTGCCCATACCGGCGCCGTCGCCAACACCGACGCGGCCATCGACGCCTTCTGCACCTCCTGCGGCATCGTCCGCGTGGAGAGCCTGCGCAGGCTACTGCTGGCGGCGAAGGCTTTCGGTCGGTTCCCCCAAGGTCTCGGGCGGCGGGCCCTGATCCTCTCCAACTCCGGCGGACCGGGCGTGCTCTGCGCCGACCGTGCCGTGCTGGAGGGCCTCGACCTCGCAGCGCTGCCGATCGCAATGGCCGATGTCCTCCGCCAGCAGCTGCCCGCCGAGGCGTCCGTCGCCAATCCGATCGACCTGCTGGCGGATGCCCGGGAGGACCGGTTCGGCCTGACGTTCGAGGCGGCGATGGACCATGCTTCCCAGGCCTACGACATGGTCCTGATGATCCATGTCGTGCCGTTCATGGTCGACGCCGGGCCGGTCATCGAGCGGATGGCGGGCCTCGCGGCGGGTGCACGTCTGCCCGTGATGCACAGCATGATGGGGACGCTCCCCGGCAAGGCCGGTTGGTTCGCCACTATGGAACGGGCCGGCGTTCCGATGTTCAACGATGTCGAGGAAATGGCCGAGGCGGCCGGCCTCCTGGCGCGCCACCGCGCCCTTCGCAGCGCAGCATCGGCTGCCTCTTTTCCTGTGACCTTTCGCGACCGGCGGGCAGGCTGACGGTGGAAAATCGTTCGTTCACAGCCAGTTAGCGACATTTCACGGGTGTTGCATTTTTGCAACTTTTTGTTGGACTTGTGGATATTACGTGGCCAGTATCGGCCGCAAGCGGGGCACGCGGGGGGCACCGGCCTGGGGAGGTCGGTGAATCGCTGGTTAGCCTCAACTGTAAGTTAGTAGCGTTCCAATGGAGAACGGGAGAGGCCGAATGGCGTTCACGATGACGCGTCTCAAACGCGCCCAGCGATGGCGAACCGTCCGCAGCCTCATGGCAGCGAGCCTTGCACTCTCCACAATCCAGGTGTTTTGCGCCGCTGGGGCGATGGCCCAGGTGAAGGCGCCGGCCAAGAAGCAGCTCAATCCCCCTGCCAAGTCGGCGGCCCCCGCCGAGGACGTCCACCCCTTCTCGATTTCCGCCGACAGCTCGGTCGCCCAGCAGCTCATCAATCTCAAGGTCGATCCGGCCGACGCACAGGCTGCCGCCGATTCGGTCGGCAAGGCGCTCAGCCAGCCCGAGGTCAAGGCCGCCAATTCCGGCCGCGCCGTCCTCGAGAGCCAAGGTGCCGGCAAGCCCAAGCGTCTCGTTGCCCTTCAGCTCTATTCCGCCAAGTCGCTCGCCGTCGAGCTCGCGCGCGGCGCGGATGGATCGTTCGGCTACAAGCTCGCGCCGGGCGCGACGGAAGACGATGACCAGCGGGTCTCGACCCTCCCCGGCACAGCCTCGGCAACCGGTCCGGGCGCCCGTTCGCTGGTTGCCGACTCAGTGAAGACGGTCAAGGCGAGCGGCACCACCCTCGTCAGCGCTCTTGCGCCGAGCGGCGCCAGCCCGTCGGCGCTCAAGGAACTGACCGAGGCCCTGGCGGGCTTCGCGCCGGCCGGCACCAAGGTCGATGTCGTCCAGGGCCGCACCGTCGACGGAACGCCCCGCGTGCTCGTGGCGAGCCTCGGCGATGGCACCGCAAAGCAGTCCTTCTGGTGGTTCGCCCCGTCCAACCAGCCGGAGGGCTGGTTCGACGAGCAGGGCCGTCGCCTCGGCGGCACGGCGCTCACCGACCCGCGGCCGGGCGCCCGCATGTCCTCGCCGTTCGGCATCCGCCGCTACTACGGCCGCAAGAGCGGCGGCGGCTTCCACAACGGCATCGATTTCGAAGGCAAGACGGGCGAGCCGATCTATGCGGCCGCCGACGGGGTCATCAACCACCAGGGCTGGTACTTCAACTACGGCCGCACGGTGAAGGTCAGCCACGCCGACAACTTCGAGTCGCTCTATGCCCACATGTCGCGCTTCGCCGAAGGCATGGGTCCCGGCACGCGCGTCCGCAAGGGCGACCTGATCGGCTATGTCGGCTCGACCGGCCGTTCGACCGGCCCGCATCTGCACTTCTCCGTGATCGTGAACGGCCAGTTCGTCGATCCGCAGCCCTATATCTCCGGCAAGGGCGGCAATGCTGTTCTGGTCGGCGAGACCCTCGTCTCGTATCGGGCGTGGCAGCAGGAGATCAAGCAGGCGTCCGAGAAGGGCAAGAGCCGTGGCTGGGGCTTTTTCGGGTCGGGGCAGAGCTCCGAGCCCTGGACGAGCAACCCGTTCTCGCCGCGCGAGGCCGACCGCCTCTAATCCGCCACAGTCGGGCGCGCGCAGCCGTTGCGCGCGTCCAATCGTTCGCCTAGGAATCGCGCCATCAACCCGAACGGACGCACAAGGCGGCCGACGGGACAGAGGCAACCACGAGGGAAAGACAAATGCTGAATAAAATCATGGCCGCCGGCGTCGTTGCCGTCGGACTGGTCGGTGCCGCCGGAACGGCGCAGGCCGGCAAGGATCTCGACGCCGTCAAGGCGCGCGGTCAGCTCATCTGCGGCGTCAGCACCGGTGTCGCGGGCTTTGCGTCGGCCGACAGCCAGGGCAAGTGGACCGGCATCGACGTCGACGTCTGCCGTGCCGTCTCGGCCGCCCTCTTCGGCGACTCCGAGAAAGTGAAGTATGTGCCGACCACGGCCCAGCAGCGTTTCACGGCGCTCCAGTCGGGCGAGGTCGATCTCCTGTCGCGCACCACGACCTACACGCTGACTCGCGATACCGCGCTCGGCTTCGACTTCACCGGCGTCAACTACTACGACGGCCAGGGCTTCATGGTGAACAAGAAGCTCGGCGTGAAGAGCGCCAAGGAGCTGAACGGCGCCACGGTCTGCGTCCAGCCGGGCACGACGACCGAGCTCAACCTCGCCGACTACTTCCGCGCCAACAAGATGACCTTCAAGCCGGTCGTCATCGAGAAGATCGAGGAAGTGCGCGCCGCCTTCTTCGCCGGCCGTTGCGACGTGTTCACGACGGACGCCTCGGGCCTCTACGCGACGCGCGCCGCGAACGCGCCGAACCCGGATGACTACATCATCCTGCCCGAGATCATCTCGAAGGAGCCGTTGGGCCCCGTCGTCCGCCACGGCGACAACCAGTTCGCAGACATCGTGCGCTGGGCGCTCTACGCCATGATCGAGGCCGAGGAGTACGGCATCACCTCGAAGAACGTCGACGAAATGCTGAAGAGCGACAATCCCAGCATCAAGCGCATCCTCGGCGTCACGCCGGGCATGGGCAAGGCGCTCGGTGTCGACGAGAAGTGGGTCTACAACATCGTCAAGTCGGTCGGTAACTACGGCGAGAGTTTCGACCGCAACGTCGGCGCCGGCTCGCCGCTCAAGATCGCCCGCGGCCAGAACGAGCTGTGGACCAAGGGTGGCCTGCAATACGCACCGCCGATCCGCTGAGACGGTCGGTGTGAGACTGAACGGTCCTGATTTGCCCCGTTGCAAGGGAATAATTCCCCCTTACACTGAGGGCGAATCAGGCCGGACCAGCCGAACGAAGCGGGCCAGCCGAGATTAGTCAGGGGGAAGAGCGTATGGCAGTCGAGGCAATCGGCTCCTCGCAGCGCGTTAAAGTGGCGCCTTGGAACGATCCGGTCATTCGCGGCTGGGTCTTCCAGATCGTGGTCGTCGGTCTCGTCGGGTTGCTGGCCTGGTATCTCGTCAGCAACACGATGGAGAACCTGCAGCGGCAGAAGATCGCCAGCGGCTTCGACTATCTCGGCCGCGAGGCCGGGTTCGAAATCGGCGACACGATGATCGAGTACTCGCCGGCCAGCACCTATGCCCGCGCGATCTGGGTCGGCATCCTCAACACGCTGCGCGTCGCCGTCCTCGGCATCCTGCTCAGCACGATCCTCGGCACCGTGATCGGCGTCGGTCGGCTGTCGCCCAACTGGCTCCTCAGCCGCATCTGCGAATGGTACGTCGAGGCCTTCCGCAACGTGCCGCTGCTGCTCTGGCTGTTCCTGTTCTACAAGCTGATCAGCGAGGCCTTTCCCGGCCCGCGCCAGGCGATCGGCGCCTTCTGGAACACCGTGTTCCTCAGCAACCGCGGACTCTATTTCCCGGTCCCCATGGAGGACCCGATCCACAAGTGGATGGGCTTGGGGCTCCTGGTCGGCCTCGCCGCCGCCGTCGCATTGCATCGCTGGGCGAAGCGGCGCCAGGAGGCGACCGGCCAGCCCTTCCCGTCGATCCTGGCCGGCATCGGCATGACCCTGGGCGTGCCTTTCGTCGTCTGGCTGGCCGGCGGCGCACCGCATCACATGAGCTGGCCCGAGCTCAAGGGCTTCAACTTCGTGGGCGGCACCGTCATCCAGCCTGAGTTCACGGCTCTGCTGATCGGCCTGGTGCTCTACACCTCCGCCTTCGTCGCCGAGATCGTGCGCTCCGGCATCCTGGCGCTGCACAAGGGACAGAGCGAGGCGGCGGCGGCCCTCGGCCTGTCGCGCGGCCAGTCGATGCGGCTCGTGCTGCTGCCGCAGGCGCTGCGCGTCATCGTGCCGCCGATGACCAGCCAGTATCTCAACATCACCAAGAACAGCTCGCTCGCCATCGCGATCGGCTATCCCGACCTGGTTGCCTCGATCAACGTCACGATCAATCAGACCGGCCAGGCGATCGAGAACATCCTGATCATCATGGCCGCCTACCTGTCGGTCAGCCTGTCGATCTCGGCGTTCATGAACTGGTACAACAAACGCATCGCCCTGAGGGAGCGCTGAGCATGACCGACATGCCCGTCGGCGAGCGCAAGCAGCTCGCTCCCCCGACCGACGATAGCGGCATCCTCGGCTGGATGCGCAAGAACCTGTTCTCGAGCTGGGGCAACGGCCTCACCACCGTCGTCCTGCTCGTGGCGATCGTCTGGATCCTGAACTGGTTCCTCGAATGGGCGGTCTTCACCGCCAACTTCACCGCCTCGACCGGCAGCGAATGCCGCGGCCAGGGCGCGTGCTGGGCGCTGATCCGCGAGAAATTCCGCTACATCTTCTTCGGATCCTTCCCCTACGAGCAGCACTGGCGGCCGCTGTTCGCCGTCATCGCCATGCTGTCGATGCTGGTGCTGAGCGCCGACCGCCGCATGTGGAACTGGCGTCTCCTGGTGATCTGGGGCGTTGGCTCCTTCGTCACCTTCCTGCTGATGTTCGGCCAGCTCCACATCCCGCTCTCGCTGTTCCTGGTCGTGGCCCTCGTGGTCGGCGGCATCGGCATGGCGATGCGCCAGGGCATCGCGCGCGCCGGCGAGATGAATAGCTACCGCGCGCTGGCGGCGATCGGACTGGTGGGCCTCGTCCTGCGTTTCATCGGCATCCTGCCGGCATGGAAGCTCTCGATCGCGCCGCTCAGCTACGTCGAGACCAGCCTGTGGGGCGGCCTGCCGGTGACGATCATCCTCGCCACCTATGGCCTGGCCTTCGCCTTCCCCTACGGCATCCTCCTGGCGTTGGGCCGCCGCTCCAACCTGCCGCTGGTCAAGGGCCTCTGCGTCGGCTTCATCGAGCTGATCCGCGGCGTGCCGCTGATCAGCCTGCTGATCATGGCGTCGGTGATGCTGCCGCTGTTCCTGCCCTCGGGCACGACCATCGACAAGTTCCTGCGCGCGCAGGTCGCCGTCATCCTGTTCGCCGGCGCCTACATCGCCGAGGTGATCCGCGGCGGCTTGCAGTCGCTGCCCAAGGGCCAGTTCGAGGCGGCCGACGCGATGGGCCTCAACTACCCGCAGAAGACGCTGCTGATCATCCTGCCGCAGGCGCTGCGCGTGGTGATCCCGCCGCTGATCAACACCTTCATCGGCTTCTTCAAGGACACGTCGCTGGTGCTGATCATCGGCATCTTCGACTTCCTCAACACCGCCAACCAGGCGCTGGTCGATCCCAACTGGGCGGGCTTCCCCGGCGAGGTCTATCTGTTCGCCGCCTTCGTCTACTTCGTCTTCTGCTACTCGATGTCGCGATACAGCAAGTATCTCGAGCTCGAGCTCAACAAGGGTACGCGCCGCTAGGCGCCCGCGAGGAGCAATTCATGGCCGCAACCGCCCGCGATCTGTCCAACGTCGCCTCGGTGATCCAGCTCAAGGGCGTCAACAAGTGGTTCGGCCAGTTCCACGTGCTGACCGACATCAACCTCGATGTGCGCGAAGGCGAGAAGATCGTGGTCTGCGGGCCCTCCGGCTCGGGCAAGTCGACCCTGATCCGATGCATCAACCGGCTCGAGGAGCACCAGCAGGGCGACATCGTCGTGCACGGCGTGACGCTTTCCAACGACGTCAAGAACATCGAGGCCATCCGCCGCGAGGTCGGCATGGTGTTCCAGTCGTTCAATCTCTTCCCGCATCTCACCATCCTGGAGAACCTGACCCTGGCGCCGATCTGGGTGAAGAAAATGCCCAAGAAGGAGGCCGAGGAGATCGCCATGGCGCTCCTCAATCGCGTGCGCATCCCCGAGCAGGCGCTCAAGTATCCCGGCCAGCTCTCGGGCGGCCAGCAGCAGCGCGTGGCGATCGCCCGCGCGCTCTGCATGCGGCCCAAGATCATGCTGTTCGACGAGCCGACCTCGGCGCTCGACCCCGAGATGGTCAAGGAAGTGCTCGACGTCATGATCGAGCTGGCGCGCGAGGGCATGACCATGATCTGCGTCACCCACGAGATGGGTTTCGCCCGCGCCGTCGCCGACCGCGTGATCTTCATGGACCGCGGCGAGATCGTCGAGCAGAACGAGCCCGAGGAGTTCTTCGCCAACCCGCGGAACGAGCGCACCAAGCTGTTCCTCGGCCAGATCCTGCACCACTGAGCGGCCGGACGGAGCGATCAGTGGCGGACGCCTTGGCTCCGCCTTGATCGGCCGCTAGAAGACCGGCCATGAGGATCCTCGTCACCGGCGGTGCCGGCTTCATTGGCTCCGCCGTCGTGCGCCACATCGTCCGCGACACCGACTGGACGGTGGCGAACGTCGACAAGCTCACCTACGCCGGCAACCTCGAGTCGCTCGCCGACGCCGGCGCCAGCAACCGCCACCGCCACTACAAGACCGACATCCGCGACCGTGCCGGGGTGGATGCCGTCTTCGCCGAGTTCCGGCCCGAGGCCGTTCTGCATCTCGCTGCCGAAAGCCATGTCGACCGATCGATCGACGGTTCCGCGCCCTTCATCGAGACCAATGTCGGCGGCACCTACACGATGCTCGAGGCGACGCTCGCCTACTGGCGCACCCTCGACGAAGCGGCGCGCGGGCGCTTCCGCTTCCAGCACATCTCGACCGACGAGGTTTTCGGCTCGCTGGGGCCATCGGGCAAGTTCACGGAGACGACGCCCTATGCGCCCAACTCGCCCTACTCCGCGAGCAAGGCCGCGTCCGATCACCTGGTGCGCGCCTGGCATCACACCTACGGGCTGCCGACGCTCGCCACCAACTGCTCGAACAACTACGGCCCCTACCATTTCCCTGAGAAGCTGATCCCGC
>SCVT01000656.1 GCA_004296815.1 Reyranella sp.
GTGGGCGCGGTGAACAGCGCCATCGCCTTGTGCTCGGAGATCACGCGCCAGAAGGCGCCGGCATCGGGCGTGCCCACCGGCTTGCCTTCGTAGAGGATGGTGGTCGCGCCGTGGATCAGCGGGCCGTAGACGATGTAGCTGTGGCCCACCACCCAGCCCACGTCCGAAGCGCACCAGTAGACCTCGCCGGGATTTACGCCGTAGAGGTTCTTCATCGACCAGGCCAAGGCCACGCAGTAGCCGCCGGTGTCGCGCACCACACCCTTGGGCTGCCCCGTCGTGCCGGACGTATAGAGAATGTAGAGCGGGTCCGTCGCCTTCACGGGCACGCACCCCGCGGGCTTTGCGGCGGCCAGCGCCTCGTTCCAGTCGCGGTCGCGGCCCGCGACCATCGTCGCCTCGCTTTGCGGGCGCTGCAGCAGGATCACGCGCGGCACCTTGTGGCTCGCCTGCTCGATCGCCTGGTCGACCAGCGGCTTGTACTGCACGAGGCGCGTCGGCTCGATGCCGCACGAGGCCGTCAGGATCAGCTTGGGCTGGCAGTCGTCGATGCGGCTCGACAGTTCCTTGGCCGCGAAGCCGCCGAACACCACCGAATGGACGGCGCCGATACGCGCACAGGCGAGCATCGCCATCACGGCCTCGGGGATCATCGGCATGTAGAGGATGACGCGGTCGCCCTTGCCGACGCCCTCGGCCGCGATCATGCCGGCGATCTTCGCCACCTGGTCGCGCAGCTCGCGGTAGGTGAACTTCTTCTTCGAGTTGGTGACGGGCGAGTCGTAGATCAGCGCCGTCTGGTCGGCGCGACCTCCGTCCACATGGCGGTCCAGCGCATTATGGCAGGCATTGAGCTCGCCGCCCGCGAACCAGCGATAGAAAGGCGGATTGGCGCTGTCGAGCACCTTGTCCCAGCGCTTGCTCCAGTCGATCGCCTGGGCCTGCTCGGCCCAGAATCCCTCCGGGTCGCTCAGCGAGCGCGCGTGCAATGCGCGGTACTTGTCCCCGACGGCCATGACGGTTCTTCCTCCCTCGTGAGGTCAGGCTTAGCCCCGGCCATGAACCGCTGCAACGATGAACAAAGGGGGAGTTCCAGCGGAACTCCCCCTCCTTCTCGGGTGGCTCGCGTCAGCCCTTGACGCAGAGGACCTGCCGCAGCGTGTGGACGATGTCGACGAGCTCGGACTGCGCTGCCATGACGGCGTCGATGTCCTTGTACGCCGCAGGCGTCTCGTCGATCACAGCGGCATCCTTCCGGCACTCCACGCCCTCGGTCGCCTTGATGTGGTCGTCGACCGTGAAGCGCCGCTTGGCTTCGCCACGTGACATCGCACGTCCGGCGCCGTGGCTGCACGAGCAGAACGACTCCGGGTTGCCCTTGCCGCGCACGATGAACGACCGCGCGCCCATGCTGCCCGGGATGATGCCGAGCTCGCCTTCGCGTGCCCGTACCGCCCCCTTACGCGTCACGATCACATTCTCGCCGAAGTGGTGCTCCCACGAGACGTAATTGTGATGGCAGTTGACCGCCGTCTCCACCGCTGCCTCGAACGGCTTCGGCACGGCGTCCCGCAGGGCGCCGATCGCCGCCTCCATCATGCAGCGCCGGTTGAGGGCCGCGAACTTCTGCGCCCACTCGACCGCCCGGCGATAATCGTCGAACAGCTCCGAGCCTTGCGGCAGGTACGCGAGATCCTCGTCCGGCAGGTTCACGAACCACCGGCGCATCTCCTGCTTGGCCCGCTCGATGAAGTAGGTGCCGATCCGGTTGCCGATGCCGCGGCTGCCCGAATGCAGCATGATCCACACCGAGCCCGCCTCGTCGAGGCAGACCTCGACGAAGTGGTTGCCGGTGCCGAGCGTTCCGACGTGACTGTAGGCGCGCTCGAGTGTCCATTGCTTGCGAAGCTGCGGATGCTTGTCGAAGAGCTGCAAGAGCTCCGAGCCGGTCTGCTCGGGCACGGCCTCGACGATGCGCTGCGGCAGGTCGTGCCACGCCCCACGGTCGCCCGGCCGGCCGTTGTTGGTCCGCCCGTGCGGCACACGCCGCTCGATCTCGCTTCGCAAGCCGGCGAGGCTGTCCGGCAGGTCCGACGCCGTCAGCGTAGTCCGCTGCGCCATCATTCCGCAGCCGATGTCGACCCCGACCGCCGCGGGCACGATCGCCCCCTTGGTCGGGATCACGCTGCCGACGGTCGCGCCCATACCCCAGTGCACGTCGGGCATGACCGCGACGTGGCTGTGGATGAACGGCAGCGACGCGACGTTGCGCAACTGCTGCATCGCGGAGTCTTCGACCGGCACGCCGGCGGTCCACATCTTGATGGGGACCCGCTGGGTGCCGTCGCTACTGTAGGTGCTCGAGAGAGTCTCGGTAGTCTTCATATTACGCTCCCGGCACGCCGAACCCGGCGGGAGCGCAGACGATGATCAGCGCTCCGCCGGACTGTCGGCGTACCTTCCTTCGATTGTTGGAATCGTATGTCGCAAGATCATCATCCTTCGGGCTTTCGTGCGCACGGTCCTGCCCGGGGGACCGCACGGGCGAGGGTTGTAGGGAGGCCCCCGTCCGCACGCAACGCGAAAGCGTGACGGCGTCATCGATCGATTTTGCGCTGTGTCGCCGAGGTCACAGCCGGCGGACGGCTACGAACGATCTGGAGTGTCCCCGCCCTGATGTGTGAAAGTGCGCCGCGTCGGGCGACCACGGGAAGCAGGAAATGGCCAAGGGCAAGACGGGAAAGAACAAAGGCAAAGGTGCCGGCAAGGGCCGCGGCAAGCCGCCGGTCCGCCGCAAGGCCGCCAAGGCGAAGAAGCCTGCCGCGAAGAAGGCCGCGGTCAGGAAGGTCGTCGTGTCCAGGTCGACGCCGAAGCCGCCGCCCAAGCCGATCGCCCGCCCCGGCCTGCGCCGCTCCGTGAAGAACCGGACATCGGTCGCGCGGATGCCGACGCCGCGCCGCGTTTCCCCGAAAGCGGCGCTGGCCGCCCGCAACATCTACGAGCGCGACCTCGACAAGACTCCAGCCAACTATGCGGCCCTCACGCCTCTGCAGTTCATCGAGCGCACCGCCAGCGTCTATCCCGACCATGTCGCGCTGATCCACGGCGCGCGGCGCCAAAGCTGGTCCGAGACCTACGCGCGCTGCCGGCGCCTCGCCTCGGCGCTGGTCAGGGTCGGCATCGGCACCGGCGACACGGTGGCGATCATGGCGCCCAACATCCCCGAGATGTACGAGGCGCATTTCGGCGTGCCGATGACCGGCGGCGTGCTCAACTCGCTCAACACCCGCCTCGACGCGGCGATGATCGCCTTCATCCTCGACCACAGCGAGACCAAGGTCCTGCTGGTCGACCGCGAGTTCCATCGCGTCGTCACCGAGGCGCTGGCGATCGCCAAGGTGCAGCCGCTGGTCGTCGACATCGACGATCCCGAATGTGCCGACCGCGCGCAGATCGGCGACACGACGTACGAGGAGTTCATCGCCGACGGCGATCCCGAGTTTGCCTGGGCCTATCCCGCCGACGAATGGAACGCGATCTCGCTCAACTACACGTCGGGCACGACCGGCAATCCCAAGGGCGTCGTCTACAGCCACCGCGGAGCCACCCTCTCCTCCTACGGCAACGCCACGCAGTGGCCGATCGGCCTGCATCCGACGTACCTGTGGACGCTGCCGATGTTCCACTGCAACGGCTGGTGCTTTCCGTGGACGCTGGCGCTCGTGGCCGGCACCAGCGTCTGCCTGCGCCGGCCGGCGGCGAAGCCGATCTTCGACGCGCTCGCCGACAACGCCGTCACGCACATGTGCGGCGCGCCGATCATCATGCAGCTCATCATCGGCGCCACGCCCGACGAGCGCCGCACTCTTTCGCGCAAGGTCGAGTTCATGACCGCCGCGTCTCCGCCGCCCGCCGCCGTGCTCGAGGCACTGGAGAAGGAGAACTTCCGCGTCACGCACGTCTATGGGCTCACCGAGGTCTACGGCCCGGCGACGATCTGCTCGTGGCACGGCGACTGGGACGATCTGCCGGCGCATGACCGCGCACGGCTCAAGGCGCGGCAGGGCGTGCGCTACGCCGCCGAGGACGGCGTCACGGTGATGGACCCGATCACGATGAAGGAAGTGCCGCGCGACGGCGCGACGATGGGCGAGGTGATGTTCCGCGGCAACCTCACCATGAAGGGCTACCTCAAGAACCCTGCGGCGACGAAGGATGCCTTCGCCGACGGCTGGTTCCACTCGGGCGACCTCGGCGTGCTGCACGAAGACGGCTACATCGAGCTGCGCGACCGCTCCAAGGACATCATCATCTCGGGCGGCGAGAACATCTCCACCATCGAGGTCGAGGGCGCGATCATGCAGCACGCGGCGGTCGCCAACGTGGCCGTCGTCGCCAAGCCCGACGAGAAGTGGGGCGAGACGCCCTGCGCCTTCGTCGTGCTGAAGCCCGGCGCGCAGGCGAGCGCGGAGGAGATCATCGCCCACTGCCGCGCCAACCTCGCGGGCTACAAGTGCCCGCGCCACGTCGTGTTCCGTGACCTGCCGATGACCTCCACGGGCAAGGTCCAGAAATTCGTCCTGCGGGAGTGGGCGAAAGCCGTCTGACCGGCCTCGCGGGACCGCCGCGCGAAGGCGCCCTCGACCATCGCGCCGCCATAATCGCCGGGCTATTTTGCCGCTTCCATGTCCGGCGAAGCCACGCTGATCGTGACGACCCGCAGCGGCGTGCGCCCCCTCGGCGTGCGCGGCGAGCCGTTGCACAACGCCGCCCCGCAACTGCGCCGCGTGGTGCGCCGCCGCCTGGGCGATGCCGCCGCCGACCTGCTGGCCGATCCGCAGCCGCACGAGGGCGGCCAGGCCATCGACTGGTATGCCGGCTGGCAAGGCCCCGTACGTGCGGTGGCGGACCTTCCGGCCGCCGATCGCGAGGCGGTGCTGGCCGACGTGGAGCGCCGGCTCGCCGACATCCGGCGACTGGGCGACATGCTGGCGGGCCACGGCCCCAAGGAAGAGACGGGTGTCATCGGCCTGTCGCTGAAGCTCGCGGCGCGCGCACCCTCGCCCTCTTTCGTTTTCCTCGTCGGCGACCGTCCGGTGATCGTCGCCTGGGGCTACGAGAAGGAAGCCGCCGCGGCGCTGCTGCCGATCGCGCTGCCCCGCGCACCTGAGCGGCGCCCCGTGCTGGGCCCCGCCCAGGTCGCGCCGACGACGCCTGCGCTGCCGGCCGTGATCCCGGCTACGGGCATCCCGTGGGCGCGCACGCTTGCGATGGCGTTGCCGCTGCTGCTCCTGCTGATCGGCACGGCGTGGCTGCTGCGCGAGATCCTGCCCGTCGCGCCCGACGTCGCCATCGCCACGCGCGAAGGCCCTGCCGCCCTGCCGCCGCCCGCGCCCGGTCCCGATCCGCTCCCCGTCCTGAAGGCCTCGCTGTCGACGGAGGAGTCGCGTGCGCGCGTGCTGCAGGTCGAGCTGTCGCTCGCCGAGGCCGAGCTGAAGCGGCGCATCGCCGACTGCAAGCCCCCGGAACCGCCCAAGCCACCGCCGCAGGTCGCCGTCGCCCCGCCACCGCCCGCCGCCGCGCCTGCACCAGCGCCCGCGCCTCAACCGCGCGCCGCCGCCCCCGCACCGCCGCCGCAACCGCAGCGCAATCCCAACGACAACCGCCTGCGCCTGCCCTCCACGCCGACCAACAACTATTCCTTCATGGAAGGCTGCTGGCGGACGGATCCGTTCCGCCACGACGTGCGCCAGCCGCAATCCGGCATTTCCTCCTACTGCTTCGATGCCGCCGGCAACGGCCAGCTCGAATGGCGGCGCGGCCGCACCGCCTGCCGCACGCGCGCCCAGGCCCGCTTCATGGGAGCGTCGCTCGCGTTGCGCGACGCCGATTCGACCTGCAACGACGGCTCGCGCTGGTTCGCCGACCAGCTCACCTGCCAGCGCGGCGCCGACAACGTCGCGCAGTGCAGCGGCAGCTCGCGCGACCAGTTCGGCCGCCCCGTGACCTGGACCGTGAACCTCCACAAGCTGAACTAGCGGCCCTACGAGGTAAACTCGCTTCCGCAGCGTCGGCGCGATCCATAGGTTGCGCGCCGATGTCCTCCCTCTCCGCGCGCGTCACATGGCGCAGCTTCCAGGCCGGCGCGCTGCGCATGGTCCTGCCTGGCCTCGCCTCGCTTCCCTTCGGCATCGGCTTCGGCGTCGCCGCCGCGCAAAAGGGCCTGAGCGCCTTCGAGACGACGCTGATGAGCTTCACCGTGATGGCCGGCACCAGCCAGATGGTGGCGCTCGACATCTGGGCCCAGCCGCTGCCGCTGATCGCGCTCGCTGTCTCGGTGTTCGTGGCCAACCTGCGCTACTTCGTGATGGGCGCGGCGCTGCAGCCGCACCTGCCGCATCTGCCGTGGTGGATGCAGCCGCCGGTCTGGTACGTCACCGTCGACCAGAACTGGGCGGTGAACATCGCGGAGTACCGGCGCGGCCATGGCGACCTCGGCAAGTTCCTGGGCGGCGGCTTCGTCATGGCCTGCATCTGGTCGGGCTCGACGCTCGCCGGCCATCTCGCGGCGGGCGGCGTGCTCTCCGATCCGACGGCCGCGCACCGGCTCGGCCTCGACTTCGTGGGCGTCGCGGTGTTCGTCGTCGTGGCCACCATCCTGTTCCGCGGCAAGCGCGACCTGGCGCCATGGGCCGTCGCGATCGCGGCCGCGCTTGCGGCCAAATGGGCGATGGGCGGCAACTGGTACATCGTGGTCGGCGGATTGGCCGGCGGTCTCTATGGCGCCGTGCGCGATCTCAGGAAGGCCGATGTCCGCCAGTCCTGAGAACCTGATCGCGATCCTGGTGATGGCGCTCGCGGCGATGGCCGCGAAGGGCGGCGGCTTCTTCGCCATGCGTTGGCTCGGCCGCCATCGTTTCGTCGTGGCCGTCCTCGATCACGCGCCCGGTGCGGTGCTCGTGTCGGCCACGATCGTGCCGCTCGCGCAGACGGGCGGCGCGTTCATCGTCGGTGCGGTCGTGGGAGCGCTACTGACCCGAAAGGCCGGCGGATTCACGCCCGGCCTGTTCGGGGCAGTCGGCGCAGTGGCGTTGGCCCGCTGGGCGGGTCTCGCCTGATCGGAGCCGTCAGTGCGAGGTTTCGCTCGAACTGAGACGGGCGATCTGGTCCTTGATCATCAATTTTCGCTTCTTGAGACTGCAGATCGCATCGTCGTCGGGATGCGGCCGCGTATTCTCCTGGTCGATCGCCTGCTCAAGTGAAGCGTGCTTCATCTTGAGCGCCTCGATGTGGTCCACAGTAGCCATATCGGATACCTCCGAGTCTGTTAACGGGACGTGACGACTCTGACTCCGACATTGGGCCGAGTCACGCCGATTCAACCCGCCTGTGCAAAAGTCACGGATGGTCAGCACGCGTTGACCATCTCTTCGCAGAGCGGCTGTTTCGTGCATGTTTTGGGGGCGATGTCGGCGGCCCGGATGTGGCATCCGGACGGCGATCCAGCCGGTACATTTCGGGTGGGTCCTTCACGAAAATCGTGGCGCCCTGCCCTACACGTAGCCTGTACCAAATCGCCTGCGGCATCACCGGCATCGCTGCCGATTTGAGCCGCCGACATCGTGACAGACAAACGCCGCCAAATCGCCATTGGTTGCACAGCGCCTAAGCAGGCGCGGCGAGGCCCACCGATTCGGTGATTTCCGCGGGCGCGAGGCCCGGAAACGTCGCCCGCATCAGGGCGGCGACCGCCTTGCGGTCCTTTTCGTCGGGCACGACGCCCAGGCACACGGCATAGACGCCGAGATTACCCACAGCCGCCCGCAGCCGCTTCTCAGGCGGCCGGTCGCGGTCGGCCGGCGGCGCGTAGAGGCTCGCGAGCTTGAGCTGCTCGGCGTGCTCGGCGGCCAGTTCGGCATCGGCCACGCGCCGGCGCACGGCATCGACCGTCTCGGGCAGCGCACCGGGCCACGGCCGGTCCTTCAGCAGCCGCCGCATCTCGCGCAGCTTCTTCACCACGTCCGACTGCCACGCCTCGCTCGCCTTGAGAATCGAGCGCAGGCGGTCGGCGGTCAGCGTCGGCCGGCCCGAGGCGCCCAGCCAGCAGCAGAACAGCAGGACGTTCACGTCGCAGCCGCGGCGGTCCTGCAGGTCGAGGCAGGCCTCGGCCACGCCCTCGCCGGCATAGAGCTCGAGCGAGAAATTCCAGAACGGATGGGGCAGGAAATCCGACACGAATGCGATCCCGTGGGCGCTTCCCTTTGCGCGGGCGAAGGGGTACACGGCCGGGAGCGACGTGGCTAGCCTTGCCAGGACGAGTGCGCCTTATATGAGCAATTCGACGTCTGACCCGCCGATGGACGCCGAGGCGATCAGGGCCAAGCTCGAGACGCTGCGCAGCGAGCACCGCGACCTCGACGAGGTGATCGACCGCCTGATCGAGAAGCCGCCCTTCGACCAGCTCCAGCTCCAGCGCCTGAAGAAGCGCAAGCTCGGCCTCAAGGACCAGATCATCCGGCTGGAAAGCCAGCTCATCCCCGATATCATCGCCTGAGAGCACGCATGGCCAAGAAGAAGACCGCCAAATCCCGCCGCCCGGCCAAGCCGGCGGTCGGCCTGATCATGGGCAGCCAGTCCGACTGGTCGACCATGCGCCATGCCGCCGAGACGCTCGAGGCGCTGGGCGTGCCCTTCGAGGCCCGCATCATCTCGGCCCACCGTACGCCGAAGCGCATGATGGCCTACGCCTCCGGCGCCAAGGGCCGCGGCCTCAAGGTCATTATCGCCGGCGCCGGCGGTGCTGCCCATTTGCCGGGCATGACCGCCTCGATGACTCCCCTGCCGGTGCTGGGCGTTCCGGTCGAAAGCGCCGCCCTCAAGGGTCAGGACAGTCTGCTTTCCATCGTCCAGATGCCGGCCGGCATTCCCGTCGGCACCCTGGCGATCGGCCGCGCCGGAGCGATCAATGCGGCTCTGCTGGCTGCATCCGTCGTTGGTCTTGGCGATGTCAAGATAATGGCGTCCGTGGAGCGTTGGCGTGCTCGCCAGACGCTGGCCGTTGCCAAGATGCCGTCCGACGACTCGGCCCCTCACCGCTGATGCCCAAAATCCAGCCACTGCCGCCGGGATCGACCATCGGCATCCTGGGCAGCGGCCAGTTGGGCCGCATGACCGCCCTGGCGGCCGCCCGGCTGGGCTATCGTTGCATCGTCTACGCTCCGGATGCCGAGGGCTCGATCGCGGCCCAGGTGTCGGCCGGCCACGTCCAGGGCGCCTACGACGACAAAGCGGCCCTCGCCCGCTTCGCCGCCCAGGTCGACGTGGTGACCTACGAGTTCGAGAACGTGCCCGAAGGGGCCGTCCTCGAATGCGAGAAGGCGAAGCCCGTGCGCCCCGGCGTGAAGCCCATCCACTTCGCCCAGCACCGGCTCCGCGAGAAGGACTTCCTGCGCAAGCTCGGCATCGGCACCGCCGACTACCAGGCCATCCGCAGCGACGCCGACATCGCGGCCGCGACCGCCCTGCCCGGCATCCTCAAGACCTGCACCGAGGGCTACGACGGCAAGGGTCAGGCCCGCGTCACCGACAAGGCCTCGCTCGCCGCCGCCTGGCAGAAGCTCGGCCGCGATGTCGGCGTCGCTGCGGATGGCCTGGTAGTCGGCGGTGCCGATGCCGAGCTTGCGCAGGAAGTCCTTCTCGCGGAGCCGGTGCTGGGCGAAGT
>SCVT01000657.1 GCA_004296815.1 Reyranella sp.
TCGCCCGCGACGAGCTGGAACTGCGCGGCCGGCAGGCCGACCGCGTCGGCCGCGATCTGGGTCATGATCGTGTTGCTGCCCTGCCCGATATCGACCGCGCCGTTGTAGAGCGTGAGCGTGCCGGCCGGCGACAGGCCCACGCGCATGCGCGACGGGTTTGACATCGATGTGTTGCCGATGCCGTACCACATGCAGCCCACGCCGACTCCGCGCCGCTTCGGTCCGCCCTTCGCATTGAAGGCCTCAGCCTCGCTGTGCGCGCGCTCCCAGTTGAAGCGCAACGCATCGAGGCACTGCGCCAGGCCCGCCGAATGGGCAAGCGTCTGGCCGGTCGCCGTGGTGTCGCCGGCGCGCAGCGCGTTCCTGTGGCGGAACTCCAGCCGGTCGATGCCGAGATTGTCCGCCAGCTCATCCATCATCGCCTCGTGCGCGATGGCGGCCTGCGGCACGCCGAAGCCGCGGAAGGCGCCGGCCGGCGGGCCGTTGGTGAAGAAAGCCTCGCCCCAGGTGCGCACGTTGGGCACGGCATAGGGGCCCATCGCGTGCACCGGCACACGGTTGGCCACGGTCGGGCCCCACGAGGCATAGGCGCCGGTGTCGAAGGTGGCGCGCACGTCGCAGGCCACGAGCTTTCCTTCAGCGTCACAGCCGAATTTCGCCACCACACGCGCCGGGTGCCGCTTGGTGCTGGACGCCATGCTCTCGGGCCGGGTGTAGACGCAGGCGACGGGCCGGCCGAGCTTCCAGGCGGCGATGCCGATCAGGGGCTGCACCGAGAGGTCGAGCTTGCCGCCGAAACCGCCGCCGCAGGCGGTCGGCACGATGCGCACGGAATCGGGCTTCAGCCGCATGACGTTCGCGACCTCGTCGCGGTCCATGTAGGGGGTCTGGGTCGTGACGTGGATCTCGATGCGGTCGCCCACCCGCTCGGCCCAACCGGCCTCGGGCTCGATATAGGCGTGCTCGACGAAGGCGGTCTCGAACGTGCCCTCCGCGACGGCCGCGCAGCCCCCAAAGGCGCCGGCCGCATCGCCGCGCTTCACCCCGCCCTCCAGCAGCAGGTTCCGCGGCCTGTCGGCCTGGACCAGCGGTGCGTCGGCCGCCGTGGCGGCATCGACCCCGAACAAAGGCGGCTCCGGCGTCCAGGCGATCGGCACTTCCTCGTCGCGGATCGCCATGACGGCGGCGCGCTCACCGACCAACGCCACCACGGCCTCGCCGCGATAGCGCACGATCCCGTCGGCAAGCACCGGCTGGTCCTTGATGTCGGGATAGATGCCGAAGCCGTTGAACGGCACGTCTGAAGCCGTCAGCACCGCCACCAGCCGCTTCCGCAAGGGGCCGAGATCGCCCAGCGCGAAGGTCGCGCGGGGATGCGGCGAGCGCACGACGCGTATCCAGAGCGCATCCTTCGGGATGGCGTCGGCGCCGAAGGCGTCGCGCCCCGTGACCTTGGCCTCGCCGTCCACCCGGACGATCCGCGAGCCGATGGCGTTGCCGGCGGCCGGTTCTACGGGCGGCGCCACGACGTCCATCACGGCGTCGACGATCTTGCCGTAGCCCGTGCAGCGGCAGAGCACGCCGCCCAGGAAGTCCTCGACCTCGGCACGGCTGGGCTTGGCCGTGCGCCGCACCAGCTCCTCGGCCGCCATCAGCATGCCGGGCGTGCAGATGCCGCACTGGGCCGCGCCATGCACCAGGAACGCCTGCTGCAGGCGGCTCAACGTGCCGTTGGCGCTTCCCTCGACCGTCTCGATGCGGCGACCGTCCATCTGGCCCATCGCCACCAAGCACGCGCAGACCTGCCGTCCGTCGAGCAGCACCGTGCAGGCGCCGCAGTCGCCGGCGTCGCAGCCGACCTTGGTGCCGGGCAGGCCGAGATCGTCGCGCAGGGCAGCGGCCAGCCGCGTCACCGGCACGCCGTCCCAGCTCGCCGCTTCGCCGTTCAGGGTGAAGGCCACCTTCATGGCGCGAAGCCTTGCAAGAGTCGGCGCAGCAGGACGAGCACCGCGTCGTTGCGGTAGCCCGCACTGCCGCGCACGTCGTCGATCGGCGCCAGCGGCGCGAGATGCACCGGCTCGACACGATCGCCCAGCGTCGCGTCGAGCGGTGCGCCCGCCAGCGCCCGTTCGAGATCGAACAACCGCCGCGCCACCGGCGAGCACGATCCCACCGCCACGCGCGCGGCCGCCACCTTGCCGTCGGCGATCTCGAGCACGGCCGAGGCCATCGCGATGGAGATCACGAGATAGCGTCGCGCGCCGAGCTTGAGGAAGGCGCCCTTCGCCTCCCAGCGCGGGCGCGGCACGTGCAGTGCGATCACGAGCTCACCCGGCTGCAACGCCGTCTGCCGCACGCCGGTGATGAAGTCCTGCAGCGGCACGCGGCGCGTGCCCGCGCGGCTCGCGATCTCGACTTCGGTGTCGAGCGCCAGCAGCGACGGCACGCCGTCGGCCGCGGGCGAGGCATTGCAGATGTTGCCGGCGAGCGTGCCGGCGTTCTGGATCTGCCGGCCGCCGACTTCGCGGGCCGCCTGCTTCAGCCCGTCGAACAGGGCCGGCAGATCGGCCTCCACGAGCTCGCTCCAGGTCGTCGTGGCGCCCAGCCGCCAACCCTCGGGACCGGCCGAAATGCCACGTAAATCGGGGATTCCCGCGATATCCAGCACGTCCTCGGTGACGGCGCGACCGACCCGCGCGGGGTAGAAATCGGTGCCACCGGCCAGCACCGTGAAAGGTCGGGTCAGTGCCTGGAGCGCCTCTTCAAGGCCTCGGGGTCGGAGGTAATCGCCCATATCGTTCGTGTACGCACGATGCCACAGCACCGATGCGAGTCAAACGAATGAGTCGGCTTCAGACGATCTTGGAGAGGAGATCGAGGAGCTGCTTCTGCTCCTGGGCGGTGAGCGGCTTCAGCGTCTCGCGCGAAACCGCCGGACCGTTCAGCAGCAGCTTGTTGGTCAGCTTCTGGCCCTCGGTCGTGAGGCTGAGCAGCGTGCGGCGCGCGTCGCCGGGATCGGGGCGCGAGTCGACAAGGCCGCGCTCACGCAGCCGGCGAACGACACCCTGCATCGTCGCCTTGTCCATGCCGACGAGACGGCCGAGCAGATTCTGCGACAGCTCGTTGTACTCGTTCAGCTTCACCATGCTCGAGTACTGGGTCGGCGTGATGTTGGGATCGCCGATGCTGGTCTGGAAGATGGCGCTCGCACGTTGATGCGCGCGTCGCAGCAGATAGCCGACTTGATCTTCGATGCGGTAGGGCCTGGATGCCGTGCTCGATGCCGACTTCGGCTCGTGCTGCTTCTTTGCAACGTTGCTTCGCATCGCCCCCCCGGCCTGCTGCTCCTTGGCTACACCGACAACGCGCGTCGCACAACGGTCACATAACACCCTTTGTCGAAGGTGAATGAGCGAGCCTCTTGACTCATTCACCTCGGCGCGGCAGCGCGCATGTCTCAGGTCCCTGCAACCGCCGCTCGCGACGGAGGTGAACGGAGCGGAGGTCGACAAGTTCCTTCTCCGTCTCCGCATGCTTCGGCGTCACGCAGACGACGGCGTGCGGAATGCCGAAGTGAGCCTTCGCTCGATGGCCATGTGTGCCCTTGCGCTTTTTCCCGGTGTTTTGCGCCGCAATGCCAGGGGCGATGACGCGCGGTCGAGGCGGTGGCAGTGTCGACGCGTTCCCACTGACAGGACCAAACAATGCCCGGCGCGCTCCAAGGCATCAGAATCGTCGACCTCACCAACATCATCCTCGGCCCCTACGGCACCATGCTGCTGGCCGACCAGGGCGCCGACGTCATCAAGGTCGAGGCGCCCGAAGGCGATCTGGTGCGCCACATCGGCAAACCCGCCAAGACACCGGGCATGGGGCCGACCTATCTCTACGTGAACCGCAACAAGCGCTCGCTCTGCCTCGATCTCAAGGACAAGGCCGCCCGTGCCGCCCTGCTCAAGGTCGTGGCCACGGCCGATGCCTTCGTGCACGCGCTGCGGCCGCAGGCGATCGAGGGGCTGGGGCTGGGCTACGAGGAGATCCGCAAGGTGAAGCCCGACATCGTCTATGTCGGCGCCTACGGCTATTCGGCCGACGGTCCCTACGGAAAACTGCCGGCCTACGACGACGCCATCCAGGCCCGCTTCGGCATCGCCGACCTGATGGGCCGCGCCGCCGGGGACGACGTCCCGCGCTATCCCCCGACCATCATCGCCGACAAGACGGTGGGGCTCACCTTCGCCTTCTCGACCCTATCGGCCCTGATGCACCGCCAGCGCACCGGCGAGGGCCAGTTCGTCGAGGTGCCGATGTTCGAGACCATGTCGGCCTGGCTGATGGTCGAG
>SCVT01000658.1 GCA_004296815.1 Reyranella sp.
CGCTCCGACCGGCTGGCCAAGTACAACCAGCTCCTGCGCATCGAGGAGCAGCTCGGCACCCAGGCGCGCTACGCCGGGACATCGATCCTGCGCTCCTGACAGATAGTTGACGAAGTCAACTGATTGATTGACCATGGCAACCTTCTCGGAGGTTGCCATGGCAGCGTCTTCGCTCGCGTCCCGCATCGAGGCGGTCCGCCGTTTCTCGCGTTTTTACACCCGCCGCATCGGCGTGCTGGAGGAAACCCTCCTGCACAGCCCCTTCACCCTGCCTGAGGGGCGGCTGGTCTACGAGATCGCCAACCGCGACCGGCCGACCGCGCAGGAGCTGTGCCGCGACCTGACGCTCGACCCGGGCTATGTCAGCCGCATGCTGCAGGGGCTGGAGAAGCGCGGCTGCATCGCGCGCCGCAAGTCGGCCGCCGACAAGCGCCAGACCGAGCTCACCCTGACGGCCAAGGGCCAGCGCCTGTGGGGCGCCATGAACGAGCAGTCGCGCCAGGACATCGCCGTGCTGCTGGGCGAGCTGCCGGTGGTGCAGCAGGACAAGGTCATAAAGGCGCTGGAGACGGTCGAGGAGATTTTGGGCGAGCCGCCGGAGAAGAGGGCGCCGTTCGTCCTGCGGCCGCACCAGCCCGGCGACATGGGCTGGATCATCCGGCGGCAGACGCAGCTCTATGCCAGCGAGTTCGGCTGGGATGGCACGTTCGAGGCGATGCTGGCGGAGATTGCGGGCAAGTTCGTCGGCAAGTTCGACCCCAAGACCGACAATTGCTGGATCGCCGAGCGCAACGGCGAGATCGTGGGCTCGGTCTTCCTCGTAAAGTCGACCAAGACCACGGGGCAGCTCCGCATGCTCTACGTCGAGCCGTCGGCACGAGGCCTCGGCATCGGCCAGCGTCTGGTGCAGGAGTGCATCGAGGATGCCCGCGCCAAAGGCTACAAGAAGCTGATGCTGTGGACCAACGACATCCTGGTCTCGGCGCGCAAGATCTACATCGCGGCGGACTTCCGCCTGATCAAGGAGGAGCGGCACACGAGCTTCGGCAAGAAGCTCGTGGGCCAGTTCTGGATCCGCGACCTGTGAGCCGCGCGGCCCCGCTGTGGGCCGCCGCGACGACCGGCGTGCAGGTCGGCGCGGCCATGGTGGCGACGCGCTATGCCGTCGATGCGGCGGGACCGGCATCGCTCGGCTTCTGGCGCTACCTGATCGGGCTGATGTGCCTGCTGCCGGTCGTGCTGCTGCGGCCGTGGCGGCACATCGCGCCACGAGACCTCCTGCCGATCGGCCTGCTGGGAGTCGGCCAGTTCGCGATCCTGATCGTGTTGCTGAACTACTCGCTGCTGCACATCCCGGCCGCGCGGGCCTCGTTGTTGTTCGCGACCTTCCCGCTGATGACGATGCTTCTCTCGGCGGCGCTCGGGCGTGAGCGCTTCACGCCGGCCAAGGTCGGCGGCTCGTTGCTGACCTTCGCCGGCGTCGCGGTTGCGCTGGGAGGCGCGGCGCTCGGCTCGGAAGCGGGACAGGGATCGGCCTGGCTCGGCACACTCGCGGCCCTCGGCGCGGCGTTCTGCGGCGCCGCCTGCTCGATCTCCTATGCACCCTACGTGGCGCGCTACTCCTCGCTGCACGTCACGAGCGTCGCGATGCTCGCGGCTGTGATCGTGCTGGCCGTGATGGCGATCCCGGAAGGACTATTCGCCGGTTTGCCCGCCTTCACCTGGGGCGAGGGCGCAGCCATCGTCTTCAAGATCGGAAGAGC
>SCVT01000659.1 GCA_004296815.1 Reyranella sp.
GTCGATCTCGTCGAACGGCTGCACGCCGCCGGCACGCCGCTCTATCTGCTCTCCAATGCACCGGGCTTCCTGGATGCCTGGCTTCGCGGACCGTCCCACGCACGACACCCGTTCATCGGCCGTTTCCGCGACTTCATCGTCTCGGGCCACGTCAAATGCTGGAAGCCCGACGCGGCGATCTACAAGCTCGTCTGCAAGACGGGCGGCTTCGCCCCCGATACCGCCGTGTTCATCGACGACGTGCAGGCGAACGTGGACGGCGCCCGCGCTATCGGAATGCACGGCATCCACCATCGCGACGCTCCCACGACGATCGCCGAGTTGCGCGCGATGGGATTGCCTGCCTAGTTCCTAGAACGGAATGTCGTCGTCGAGTTCGGCCTTGCCACCGCGCGCCGCCGGGCGGCCACCGCCGCCTCCGCCGCCACCACCGGACGAAGGCCCACCGCCACCGCCGAAGTCGTCGTCGGGACCGCCGCCGCCCATGCCGCCGCCACCCTCACCGCCACCGCTGCGGCCGTCGAGCATGGTGAGCGCGCCGCCGAAGCGCGGGATCACGACCTCGGTCGTGTAGCGCTCCTGGCCGCTCTGGTCGGTCCACTTGCGGGTCGAGAGCTGGCCCTCGACATAGACCTTCGAGCCCTTCTTCACGAACTTCTGGACGACTTCGGCGAGCTTCTCATTGAAGACCACCACACGGTGCCACTCGGTGCGCTCCTTGCGCTCGCCGCTCTGGCGATCCCGCCACGTCTCCGACGTGGCCACCGACATGTTCACCATGGATCTGCCATCCTGCATGGACCTCACTTCGGGGTCGCGGCCGAGATTGCCGACCAGGATGACTTTGTTGACGCTGCCCGCCATGGGGGCCTCCTTCGCTTTCCCGGCGCCGCGGGACGCGGCACCTACCTCACGGCGGCCAACCTAGTCCCGGTCGCCTGTGGGCAGCCACCAATTTTGGGTTGTGGCCAGAACCCTTGTGGCGGCCCCCATGGCGTGAGCTTCGCTCATGCCCGCCCTCCGGGATTTCATTGGTTCGGTCGGCAAACCGTCCTCTATCCTCCCCCGCCATGAGCAAATCCTTCCACGTCCCCCAGGTCTCGAGCGGCCAGGCCTACGCCATGCTGGGCGGCGCGGCGCTGATGATGACCCTGGCCATGGGCATCCGGCAGAACCTCGGCCTCTTCCAGGCACCGGCCTCGAAGGAGCTGGGTATCGCCATCTCCGACTTCGCGCTGGCGATCTCCGTGCAGCAAGTCGCGTGGGGCCTGAGCCAGCCGATCGCCGGTGTCTTCGCCGACAAGCACGGCACGCGCTGGGTGGCCCTGATCGGCAGCGCCATGTTCATTCTGGGCATCTGGCTCACCGCCACGGCGCAAGGCGCGCTTCCCATCATCCTGGGCGCGGGCGTGCTGATCGGCATTGCGCTCGCCTGCACCACCTCGGGCATCACGGCGAACATCGCCGCCCGCGTCGTCGAGCCCGGCCGCCGCACGCTGGCGTTCGGCATCGTCTCGGCCGCCGGCTCCGTCGGCACCATGCTCACGGCGCCGATCGCCGCCTACCTTCTGACGACGGACGGCTGGCGCGCCGCGGCCTGGTCGTTCGTCATCCTGGCGCTGGCCATGATCCCCGCCGCCTGGGTCGGCAGCCGTGCCGACAAGCTGCCCAACAGCCTGCCGACCGATCGCGACCTCACTCTGATGGTGGCCCTCGACGAGGCCCGCCGACACACCGGCTACGTCGTGATGTCGATCGCCTTCTTCGTCTGCGGCCTTCAGCTCGTCTTCCTCACGACGCATCTGCCGACCTATCTCGCCCAATGCGGCATGGATGCGAGCTACAGCGCCGTGGCGCTGATGCTGATCGGCGGCTTCAACATCCTGAGCTCGTGGCTGTTCGGCTGGCTGGGCGACAAGTATCCCAAGCGGCTGCTGCTGGGGGCGATCTACCTGCTCCGGTCGCTGGCGCTCCTCCTCTTCTTCATGTTCCCGCCGACGCCGCTCTCGGTGATCCTGTTCGGCGCCGCCATGGGCACGCTGTGGCTGGGCGTGATTCCTCTGGTCAACGGCCTGGTCGTGCAGATCTTCGGCCTGCGATTCCTCTCGACCCTGACCGGCATCGCCTTCCTCAGCCACCAGGCCGGCTCCTTCCTCGGCGCCTGGGGCGGCGGCTATCTCTTTGATCTGATGGGCTCCTACGATCTCGCCTGGAAGATCGGCGTCCTGATCGGCCTCATTGCGGGCACGATGCAGCTCCTGATGAACGACCGGCCGACCGACCGGGTGCTAGCAGCGCAAGCATCGCCGGCCTGACGCGCGAGTTGCCACAGGACTGGCGGGGCTGGGGGTGAATCGCCATATGCGGTGATCCTCAGCATCGCCTATTCTTCCGGTCCAGATGGCCAAATCACGCTTACCCGCTGCCGAGCCGCACCGCTTCATCTCGATCCGCGGCGCGCGCGAGCACAATCTCAAAAACGTCGACCTCGACCTGCCGCGCGACAGACTGGTGGTGATCACCGGCCTGTCGGGATCGGGCAAGTCCTCGCTCGCCTTCGACACGGTCTATGCCGAAGGTCAGCGTCGCTACGTCGAGAGCCTGTCGGCGTACGCCCGCCAGTTCCTCGAGCTGATGCAGAAGCCCGACGTCGATTCGATCGAGGGATTGTCGCCGGCGATCTCGATCGAGCAGAAGACGACCTCGCGCAACCCGCGCTCGACGGTCGGCACCGTCACCGAGATCTACGACTATCTCCGCCTGCTGTTCGCGCGCGTCGGCGTGCCCTACTCGCCCGCGACCGGCCTGCCGATCGAGAGCCAGACCGTCTCGCAGATGGTCGACCGCATCAAGACGATGGCCGAGGGCACCCGCCTCTACCTGATGGCGCCGATCGTGCGCGGCCGGAAGGGCGAGTACCGCAAGGAATTGCAGGAGCTGCAGAAGAAGGGCTTCCAGAGGGTCAAGATCGACGGGAAGCTCTACGAGATCGCCGAGGCGCCGAGCCTCGACAAGAAATACAAGCACGACATCGACGTGGTCGTGGACCGCATCGTCGTGAAGCCCGACCTCGGCAACCGCCTGGCCGACTCGATCGAGACCGCGCTCGGCTTGGCCGAAGGCCTCGCCGTGGCGGAGAATGCCGACAACGGCGAACGCACGGTGTTCTCCGCCCGCTTCGCCTGCCCGGTATCGGGCTTCACCATCGAGGAGATCGAGCCCCGGCTCTTCTCCTTCAATGCGCCGCAGGGCGCCTGCCCGTCCTGCGACGGGCTCGGCGTGAAGATGTTCTTCGATCCCGAGATGGTGGTGCCGGACGACCGGCTGTCGCTCGCCGAGGGCGCGATCGCGCCGTGGGCCGACAGCTCGGGCCAGTACTACATGCAAACGCTCGAGAGCATCGCCAAGCACTTCAAGGTGAAGATGTCGGTGCCGTGGCGCGACCTGCCGAAGAAGGTGCGCGACACGTTCCTGCAGGGCAGCGGCGGCGACTCGATCGCCATGCGCTACGACGACGGCATCCGCCAGTACCAGACGACCAAGCCGTTCGAGGGCGTGATCCCCAACCTCGACCGCCGCTGGAAGGAGACCGACTCCTCCTGGGTGCGCGAGGAGCTGGAGCGCTTCCAGCACGAGAGCAAGTGCGAGACCTGCGGCGGCGCCCGCCTCAAGCCCGAGGCGCTGGCCGTGAAGATCGCCGGCCTCAACATCAGCCAGACCACCGAGTTCTCGATCGGCGACGCGGTGAAGTGGTTCCTCGAGCTTTCCCCCAAGCTCACCGCCAAGCAGCGCGAGATCGCGGCCCGCATCCTGAAGGAGATCAACGAGCGGCTGGGCTTCCTCGACAATGTGGGCCTCTCGTACCTGACGCTCGACCGCGGCTCGGGCACCCTGTCGGGCGGTGAGAGCCAGCGCATTCGGCTCGCTTCCCAGATCGGCTCTGGCCTGACCGGCGTGCTCTACGTGCTCGACGAGCCGTCGATCGGCCTGCACCAGCGCGACAACGACCGGC
>SCVT01000075.1 GCA_004296815.1 Reyranella sp.
GCGAAAACCCGCCGCCTGCGCCACCGCCCCGCGCACCATCTGCGCCGTCGGCGCCATCGGCGCCGTCTGCACCATCCGCACCATCGGCGCCGTCGGCGCCGTCGGTCAGTCCGAACCCTCTACTCATGGCAGCCCCCCTCATATTGTGGTGGCCGACCCGCCTACGGTGGCAGGCCCGCCTTGCGAAGATGCTCGAGGTACACGGAACGCAACGCTGGATCACGGAACGGCAGCCGGGTCCGTTCGTACTCGTCGAGATTGAACGTCGGCTCGAGCGTGAGCAGACGCCGGCCGATGTCGATCGCTTCGTCCTGGTGGCCGAGGGCGGCGAGCGCCGCGCTCAGGATGCGCAGGTTGGACGTATAGGCCGGACGCTCGCTCAGCGACCGGCGGCCGGCCTTCACGGCCTCCTCGTAGTTGCCGTTGCTGTAGTGGGCCATGCCGAGGAACATGTAGAAGCTGAACAGGCTCTGGTCGAAAGGCGACAGCCGCAGCGCCTGCTCGGCGTGCTGCACCGCCTGCTCGCCGCGGCCGACATAGCTCAGCGTGCCGCTCGACAGGAACCAGGCCAGCGCGCTGTTCGGGCAGGCCGAGAGGGCGCGATCGAAGTAGCCCAGCGCCACGTCGTATTCGTGGAACAGGAACGACCGGACATGGCCGTAGGTCGCGAGCGCCATGGCGTTCTGGCCGTCGAGGGCGATCGCCCGGGCCGCCAGCTCGGCGGCAGCCTCGGTGTCGGCGCGCGGGTCGGCCGACCAGCTCTGGCCGATCAGCAGGCTGCGCCAGCGCGCTGCCCAGGCAACCGGCATGGCAAAATTGGCGTCCTCGGCCATCGCGCGCTCGAGATGGTCGCGCGCACGGAAGAAGGTGTTCTTCTCCAGGCTGAGGAGACAGTCGAGGGCCTGCAGCGTGTAGTCGTAGGCGGTGAAGTTCTCCGGCCGTTTGCGCAGCGCGCGCTTGAGCTCCGCCGACCGGACATGCGGTGCGATGCCGGAGACCACACGGGCGACGATATGGTCCTGCATCTCGAACAGATCGTCGGGCGGGCCTTCCGCTGTGTCGCCCCACAGGCTGACACCGGACTCGGCATCGTGGAGCTGCGCGGCGACCCGCACACGCTTGGCCGAGCGGCGCACGTTGCCCGTCATGACGTAGCGGACGCCGAGCGAGCGGCCGATGGTGCGCAGGTCGGTCTGCTGCCGGCCCAGCGCCAGCGACGAGCCGCGCGCGATCACCATCAGCTCGTGCAGGCTGGCGAGCGATACGGTGATGTCCTCGACGATGCCGTCGGCGAAATAGGTCTCGGTGGGATCGTCCCCGAGATTCTGCAGCGGCAGGACGGCGATCGACGGCAGCGTCGCCTCGCGCCGGAACTGCCGCACCAGCGGCCTGTCGATCGGATCGAGTGCATGGGCGCCGATCGGGTCGGGGATGTTGCGAAGATAGAGCAGGCCGAGATCCCGGGTCTGCCGGCCTAGACCGTCCCGGACCAGGTCGAACACCGCCTGCGACATGACGATGCCGCCGGGCTCGGCATGCTCCTGCAGTCGCGCCGCGATGTTGACGCCCGGGCCGTAGATATCGTCGGCGGTGGTGAAGACCTCGTCGATGTGGATCGAGATACGCGCGACGATCGGATCGTGGGCGGCGCCCAGGCCGCCCTCTCTCTTCTGCAGCACGTCCTGCATGGTACGCGCCCAGGCGACCGCCTCGCGCGCGGTCGCGAACTCGGCGAGCACGCCATCGCCGGTCGACTTCACGACCCGTCCGCCATGCTGCTGCGCGCCGGGCCGGATCGTCTCCTCGAGGATCTTCATCCAGTCGCGGTGCGTGCGCGCGGCGTCCTCCGCCATCAAGGTGGCGAAGCCCACGATGTCCAAAAAGGAAACAGCACTCAGCCGCCGCCCCGCTGACTCGTGAGAGCGGTTGTTTCCCAGATCCTCAGGCGGAGCAGGCTCTGGCACGGCTTTCGACCTTGGTAAGTGGTCTACTACGCGTCTCGGTACGCCAGCTTTGATTGTTTTGTGTGTTGTCGAACCATATCGCGCGCCTCGGACGGCGCGCAAGTTCTACAGCCCCGGCGGATGCGAGCCGTTCTGCCTGATGGAGCCTGCGAACGACAAACATGCATCGTCGCTCACGTCACCTCGGGGACCACACCATGTGCGCTCCCCGAGGCGAGGCGGACGACGACTCAGATCGGATCCCAGGTGAAATACTCCGGCGAGCGCTTGAGGTCGGTGAAGTAGGGCTTCATCGACGGCACCGCGTGCTCGGCGATGTCCTCCAGCGTCCAGCCCTCGGAGTTGTGGACCGAGCGCACCGGGCGGTTGGCGTTGAACAGCATGATCTCGTTCATGCGCACGCCGAAGATCTGCGAGGTGATGCCGGCCTGCTGCGCCGAATCCGACAGCAGGTACACCGCCATCGGCGCGATCTTGGCCGGCGTCATCTTCTTGGAGCGCTCCAGCCGCGCCTTCTGCGCGTCGGTGTCGGCGGGGATGGTGCCGATCATGCGCGTCCAGGCGAACGGCGAGATGCAGTTGGAGCGGACGTTGAACGCCGCCATGTCGAGCGCGATCGAGCGCGACAGGCCGATGATGCCCATCTTGGCGGCCGAGTAATTCGCCTGGCCAAAATTCCCGACCAGGCCCGAGGTCGAGGTAAAATGCACGAAGGCGCCCGACTTCTGCTCCTTGAAGTAGTTGGCGGCGGCGCGGCTGGTGTTGAATGAGCCATTGAGATGCACGTCGATCACCATCTTCCAGTCCATATGACTCATGCGATGGAAGATACGGTCGCGCAGAATGCCCGCATTGTTGATCACGCCGTCGATCTTGCCGAAATTCTCGACCGCCGCCTTGACCATGCGCTCGGCGCCGGCCGGATCGGACACGCTGTCGCCGTTGGGAACCGCCTTGCCGCCCAGCGCCGCGATCTCGTCGCAGACCTTCTGGGCCGGCGTCGCATTGCCCGAGCCTTCGCCGTCGACGGCGCCGCCG
>SCVT01000660.1 GCA_004296815.1 Reyranella sp.
TGCGATGTCCGACACGGTGGCGCGGCGCATGTCACGAGCGTAGCGCTGGTCGTCGAACTCCATGCCGCGATGCATGGTGCAGCGGTCGTCCCAGATCACCAGGTCCTTCACCCGCCAGCGGTGCGAGTGGACGAACTGGCGCTGCGTGGCGTGCGCGGTCAGCTCCTCGACAAGTGCCTTGGCCTCGGCATCGGCCATGCCGCGGATCGCGCCGATATGGCTCGCGATATAGAGGCTCATGCGGCCGGAATCCTGCAGCCGGCGCACCAGCACCTGCGGCACCGGAGCGAACGCCTTCTTCTCGCCCTCGTCGAAGTCGGCGAAGCCCAGCTTGGCGCGCGAATGCATGATCGAATGCTCGGCGACGAGGCCCGCGATCTGCTGCTTGGTCTTCTGCGGCAACGCGTCGTAGGCCGCGCGCATGTCGGCGAACTCGGTGTGGCCGCCGATCGGCGGGATCGAGCGCGCGTGCAGCATCGAGCAGTAGGCCGGCAGGCGCTTGAACGAGGAATCGGTGTGCCAGAGCCGGTTGCCGAGATTGTAGAGACGCTGGCGATCGTCTGTCTTGAGGATGCGGTTCTCGGCATCGAGGTTGCCGACATCGGCCATGTTCTCGTGCAGGCGCAGCTTGTGATCCTTGCGCGCCTTGAAGACGGTCGTCTCGAGTGGCCCGAAGTGGCGCGCGAAGTCGAGCTGGCTCTCGTCCTCGAACTCCTGGTCGGGGAAGACCAGCACGGCGTACTTGGTGAAGGCTGCGCGGATCGCGGCGAGATCTTCCGCTGTGAGCGGCTTGCCGAGTGCGACGTCTCCCACTTCGGCCACGAAGTCGGGAGTCACGGGATGGACGGTGATGGGCATGGGTCGGTCTCCTCCCTAGCCGGAATTTGTTCGCGGATTGGACCACTGAACGGACATTCGGGCAATCGCCGGATATTATGTCGGCCATGATCGAGAAGCAGGAAGTGCAGGAGCTGTTCCCGACCCCGTTGTGGATCGTGGATCTCCAGCCCGCCGCCGCCGCGAGCCTCAATGCGAAACTGAAGGCGGAGATCGAGAGGCTGATCGCGCCGCGCCCGACCATCCCCGCCGGCAGCAACTGGCAGACGCCGCAGGATCTGCACACGCGGCCGGCCTTCGGCGAGTTCGTGAAGCTGGTGGAGACGGCAGCGCGCGGCGTCGCGCGCTTCCTGCATGTCGATCAGTATCCGATGGCGATCACCGGCTGCTGGGCCAACGTCAATCCGCCGGGCGCCTATCACCCGATGCACCATCATCCGAACAACTACCTGAGCGGCGTCTACTACGTGGCGATCCCGCAGGCCGGCTCGCAGATCCTGTTCCAGGATCCGCGCGGCCAGGCCTCGATGATCATGCCCAAGCCCAAGCAGTACACCCGCCTCACCGCCAACGGCGCCAACGCCCAGAGCAAGGACGGCCGCATGGTGCTCTTTCCGGCCTGGCTGAAGCACACGGTGCCGGCGAACGACGGGCAGAGCGAGCGCATAAGCATCTCGTTCAACCTGATGTTCAAGAACTTCAGCGAGACCATGGCCTCGCCGATGTGGGACCCGACGGCCGGAGAAGACAAGAAATGAGCATGAAGGATCGCTACGGCAACGAGCTGGGCACGAAGTCCGCCGCGGCGCGCGACGCCTACCAGGCTGGTATGGACAGCCTGATGTCGGCGACCCCCGGCATGGACACCGAGTTCCAGAAGGCGGTCGAGGCCGACGATGGGTTCGCGCTCGGCCACATCTCGCTCGCCCGTTCCAAGCAGCTCCTCGGCCGCGGCCACGAGGCGAAGGCGCCGCTGGCGCGCGCCAAGGAATTGGCACCGGGCGCCAGTCCGCGCGAGCAGAGCCAGATCGCGATCTTCGAGAAGATCCTGACCGGCCAGGGTGCCGCGGCGCTCGACGCGATCCGCGAACACATGAAGGACTGGCCAAGCGACGCGATGGCGCTCGCGCCGGCGACCAGCGTGTTCGGCCTGATCGGCTTCTCCGGCAAGGTCGGCCGCGAGGAGGACCAGCTCGCCTTTATCGCCCCGTTCGAAACGCACTACGGCAGCGACTGGTGGTACCGCACACAGCTCGCCTTCGCGCAGATCGAGCTCGGCCAGTTCGACGAGGGCCGCCGCAACATCGAGAAGGCGCTCGAGGACTATCCGAAGAGCGCGCACGGCGCACACATCCGCGGTCACCTCTTCTACGAGGTTGGCGAGCGCGAGGCGGGCCTCGCCTTCCTCACCGACTGGATGAAGGACTATCCGCGCGACGGCCTGATGCACTGCCACAACTCCTGGCATCTCGCCCTGTGGTCGATGGAGACGGGAAAGCATGCCGATGCATGGCGCATCTACGACGATGCGCTGCGCCCGGGTGCCGCCTGGGGACCACAAATCAACGTCGCCACGGACTGCCCGGCCTTCCTGCTGCGCGCCGAGATGGCGGGCCAGCCGCGCCAGCCCGAGCGCTGGCGCGAGATCGCCGACTACGCCACCAAGTGGTTCAGCCGATCCGGACTGGGCTTCGTCGACATGCACACCGCCCTCGCCTACGCCATGGCGGGCGACGGCGAGGTGCTCGCGAAGTTCGCCGAAAGCCCGCGCGGTGCAACGGCAGACCTGCTGCCGCCGATGGCGACGGGCTTCACGGCCTTCGCCGCCGGCAACTGGCAACAGGCGATCGGCGCCATCCAACCGCTGCTCGACACGCACGAGCGGCTGGGCGGCAGTCGCGCCCAGCGCGACTTGCTCGAATACATCGTGACGGCCGCGATGGTGCGCGACGGCCAGTCGGGCAAGGCACGCGAGTTGATCTCGAGGCGCCGCCCGCACAACGGCAAGGGCCAGGGCTTTCCGATATTCGGCCTCTGACACGAGAGAAATCTCAGAGCTTGTGCATTTCGATGGACGGAAGCCTCTTCCGAAGCACATACTGTCTGTAACAAGACGACGGTACGTAACAGGGGCTGGAAAAGATGGGAGATGTGCGGGCGCGGCCCTGGGCCGTTGCTGCTGCCGTCATGTCGGCGATTCGCTCGACATGATCGTAAAGCAGGAAATCGAGGAGCTGTTTCCCACGCCGCTATGGGTCGTTCAGCTCGGCACGGCGGAGGCGGCGGCGTTCAACGCCAAGCTCAAGGCTGAAATCGAGAAGATCATCTCGCCGCGCCCCAAGGTGCCGACCGGCAGCAACTGGCAGACGCCGCAGGACCTGCATACGCGCCCGGCCTTCGCCGACTTCACCGGGCTGGTCGAGAAGGCGGCTCGCGGCGTCGCGCGATACCTTCAGGTCGAGCAGTTTCCGATGATGATCACGGGCTGCTGGGCCAACGTGAACCCGCCGGGCACCTACCATCCCACCCACAATCATCCGAACAACTACCTGAGCGGCGTCTATTACGTCGCCGTGCCGGAAACCGGCTCGCAACTCGTCTTCCAGGATCCGCGGCCGGTCATGATCATGCCGAGGATCGGCAAGCACAGCCGTGTCACCGCCAATGCCGCCGTCTCGCAAACCCAACCCGGCCGCATGGTGCTGTTTCCGTCCTGGCTGAGGCACCACGTTCCCGCGAACGACGGCACGACCGAGCGCATCAGCATCTCGTTCAATCTCATGTTCACGAATTTCGCGGAGACGCTCGCCCAGCCGTCGTGGAAGCCGACAGCCGGTGGAAATCAGGAAGCGACGAGCCCGAACGCCTCGGCCAGCAGCTCATAGGAGCGCTTGCGCGCCTCGAAGTCGAAACAGATCGTCACGGCCATGATCTCCTCGACCTCGTAGTTCGCCGCGTGGCGCTCGAGGCCGGCGCGAACGGTCTTCGGCGAGCCGACTACGGACCGCCGGCGCAAAGCCGGCATCCAGCGCTCGGCCCCGGGCTGCTTGGCGGCTTCCAGCGCCTCCTCGGTCGACGGCACGGGGCCGGGATTACCGAGCGTCCGCAGTCGCATCGCCCAGACCTCGCGGCTGCGCGACAGCAGGTCGGCCTCCTCGTCGGTCTCGGCGCAGAGGACGGAGATCGCCATCATCGGCTTGGGTTCGGGATGGAGCGACGACGGTTTGAAGTGCGCGCGGTAGGCGCGCGTCACGCCATCGCCGCCGTCAGGATTGATGAAGTGGGCGAAGCAGAACGGCAGGCCGAAATGGGCTGCGAGCGCCGCACTGTCGTCGCTCGAGCCCAGCAGCCACACGTCGGGCGCCGAGGGTCCGACCGGCTGGGCGGTGACGCCGCGGCCCTCGTGGTTTTCGGGGAGCGCGTCGTGCAGCCAGGCCACCAGATCGCGCACCTGGTGGGGATACTTGTCGGCGTTACTCCAGTTGGGCTTGCCGTCGGCCAGGATGCGCATCGTGTGCTGGTCGCTGCCCGGCGCGCGGCCGATGCCGAGGTCGATGCGGCCGGGAAACAGCGTCTCCAGCATGCGGAAGTTCTCCGCCACCTTGTAGGCGCTGTAGTGCGGCAGCATCACGCCGCCCGAGCCGACCTTGATGCGTTCGGTGAGGCCCGCAACGCGTGTGATCAGCACCTCGGGGGTCGAGCCAGCCAATGCCTCGCTGCTGTGATGCTCGGCAAGCCAATAGCGTTCGTAGCCCAGCCGGTCGCAGAGCTGCGCCAGCTCGAGCGTCTCGCGCACGGCGTCAGCCGGTGTGCCGCCCTTCCTGATCGGCGACTGGTCGAGAACGCTGAGACGCAGCGCCAAAGGCGTCAGAGACCCTTCTTGCCCATCGCCAGGAACTTGTCCTGGCGGCGCTCGCGCAAGGTGTCGGGATCGAGCTTGGAAAGGTCGGCCAGAGCCTCGGCCACGACCTTGCCCACGAGATCGATCGCCTCGTCGGGCGCGCGATGGGCGCCGCCCATCGGCTCGGGGATCACGTCGTCGATGATCTCGAGCTTCTTGAGATCGGCCGCCGTCACCTTCATCGCTTCAGCGGCTTCCTGGGCGTTGGCGTTGGAGCGCCACAGGATCGACGCGCAGCCTTCCGGCGTGATCACCGAATAGACCGAGTTCTCGAGCATGTAGACCTTGTCGGCCGACGCGATCGCCAGCGCGCCGCCGGAACCGCCCTCGCCGATCACGACGCTGACCAGCGGCACGCCGATCGAGAGGCAGGTATCGATCGAGCTCGCCACCGCCTCCGCCTGGCCGCGCGCCTCGGCGTCGATGCCCGGATAGGCGCCCGGCGTGTCGACGAAGGTGACCACCGGCAGCTTGAAGCGGTCCGCGAGCTTCATCAGGCGCTGTGCCTTGCGGTAGCCCTCCGGGCGCATCATGCCGAAATTGTGCTTGAGGCGAGATTCCGTATCGTCGCCCTTCTCCTGCCCCAGCACGACGATGCTGCGTCCCTGCAGCCGGCCGAGGCCGCCGACAATGGCCGCATCCTCGGCGAAGGCGCGGTCGCCGGCCAACGGCGTGTAGTCGGTGATCAGGCGATCGATGTAGCCCTGGGCATGCGGGCGCTCCGCGTGGCGGGCGACCTGCACGCGCTGCCACGGCGTCAACTTCGCGTAGGTGGCACGAATCTGCTTCTGCACCTTGTCCTGAAGGCGCATGACCTCTTCGGCGATGTCGACGTCACCCGAATTGGGCAAGTGCCGCAGCTCGGCGATCTTGCTCTCCAGCTCGGCGATCGGCTTCTCGAAGTCGAGGTAAGTCGTCATTGAAGATCAGGTGTCGCCCGGTCGCGGAATCCTGTCAACCGCCCGCCGGACGGCGCTTGCGGCGCGCCAGCGGGTGCTTGTCCTGGACCAGCGAACGCAGCTTCTCGTCGAGTACGTGCGTATAGATCTGGGTCGTGGCGATATCCGCATGGCCCAGCATCATTTGCACCGAACGCAGGTCCGCGCCGCCCTCCAGAAGATGGCTGGCAAAGGCGTGGCGCAGCACATGAGGCGACACGCGCGCCGGATCGATGCCGGCGCCGAGGGCCGCCTCCTTGAGGAGCTGCGCGAAACGCTGACGCGTGAGATGGCCGGTGCGTCCACGCGAGGGAAAAAGGAAGCGCGAGGTCTCGCCCTCGCCCAGCGTGACGCCGCGTATGCGCAGCCATGCCGCGATCGCCACGCGCGCCGGATCCGAGAGTGGGACGAGGCGTTCCTTGTCGCCCTTGCCGCGCACCATCAGCATCGACGGGTCGCGTTCGACGGCGGAGAGCGGCAGGGTCACCAGTTCCGATACACGCAGGCCTGCGGCATAGAGGATCTCGAGCAGCGTCGCCATGCGGCCGCCGTCGGTTTCGTCCTTCGCCCGCGCCGCATCTATCAACCGATCGACCTCGTCGCGCGACAGGACCTTGGGCAGTGGCCGCCCGAGCTTGGGCGAATCGAGTGTGCTCGCCGGATCGTCCTCGCGCATGCGCTCGGCCAGCACGAACCGGAAGAACTGGCGCATCACCGACAGCCGGCGCGCCACCGTGCGCGGCGTCATGCCGACATAATCGAGCGACTTCAGGTAGGCGCGGAGCGCCGTCGCATCAGCATCGAGCAGCGTCTGCTTGCGGCGCGCCAGGAAACCCTGCAGGTCGCCGAGATCAGCGCCATAGGCCGCCAGCGTGTTCTTCGACGCGCCGCGCTCGGCCTGCAGCATCTCGAGGAAGGCTTCGGCCTCGCGGGCACGCTGCAGGGCGGGCTTGCGCTTCATGGGGCTTGCTTCACAGACCGTGGGCGATCGCGACCTCGACCGCGAACAGCCGGGCCGTATGATCCTCGCCGACCTGGCGCAGGGCGCGCACGATGGTCCCCACCGTGGCCGGATGCAGCTCGACGAGCGGTGTCTCGCCGATCGACAGGGCGGCGAGCAGCGCCGTCTCGGCGCGTCGACGGCCGCCCGCCGCGGCCTGCAGCGCCTGCATCGTCGAGGCTGGCGGCGAGACGAGGCGCGCATTGGCCGACGGCGCCTCCGGCAGCGTAGTCGATCCTGGCGGCACGTCGATGCCGGTCGCGCGGAACAATTCCAGCATCAGGCTGCCGCGCAGCGGCGCCTTCGCGGCGTCCTCCTGGCGGATGACCTCGTACCAGCGATTCACTTCCTCCGGCGGCAGCCGCCTGGGATCGTCGATGCCAGCGATGGCGACCAGCGGCATCAGCCGGTCGAGCGCTTGCATTGCGCGGGCATTGTTGTAAGCGGCCGTCAACGCAAGCTTCGTCCATGCCCTGGTCTGCGCCTTGTCGCCCAGCAGCAAGAAGCCGCGAATCGCCTCCTGCGCCACGTTGGCGTACTCGGCCTTGGGCGGCAGGTTGATCAGCGCGAGCGCACTGCCGCGCGCGACCGTCGGAAACAGTGCGCCGCCCTTCTCGTCGCCGTAGACCGCGGCGATCGAGCTCATGAGCTGTTGCGGGCTCTGCGCAGCGCGGGCCGACGCGACCAGGCGAGCCCGGCGCGCCATGGGGGCCGGCAGGCTCACGCGGCCGCGCACTGCCTCGATATAGAGGTCGCCCAGCCGCGATGCGTCGATGATGGCCAATGCTTCGCCGCGCTCTGCGATCTCGAGACGCGTCGGCATGGGGAGCGTCCGGTGCGCGACCAGCGAACGGATCATCGACGGCTGCGTCGTGCGCAAAATGCTGGCCGGCGGCTGCACGTAGGCGAGATCGAGCATCACCATCGCCGGCCCGTCGAGCTGCGTTGGCGGCGCGGCGTTGGGCGGCAGGCCGCCGGCGGCGATCTCGACCAACTTTGCGAAGGCCGGATCGGCCGTGCGCAGGGGGACGGCAGCGGCCAGCGCGCCGGCATTGTCTCCTGCCACGAGCCTGCAGGCGATGTCGACGCGGAGTGCGAACGGCTGCTGCAGCGGGTGGCTGCGGGCGATGGCGCAGGCAGTCTCCTTCTCGCCCGACAACATCAGCGCATTCACCGTCGTGGCGACGACCGACGGATCGGCATAGCCGCCGGCGCCACGCACCATCTCGTTCAGGTTCTCGGCTTCGCCCATCGCCGCGAGCTTCTCGACCTCAAGCGCGAACAGGCTGGGCGGCGGACTGCCGTCAGCGGCCGGAGGTCGGACCGCGCTCACCATCACCCTGAACTGCAGATCGCGCAGCGCGCGGCTGCGCGGCGCGGGCTGCAGCGCCGAGACCAGGCGCTTGGCCGTGGCGAGCGAGGTGCCGCTCCAGGCGTCGGCCGGCATGCCGCCGTTCTGCTGGCTGAGGAAGCCCGTCGGGCGGCTGTCGAAGTTGGGTGCCTTGGTCTGCGCCCATAGCGGCGACGCGACGATGGCGAATGCCGTCGCGAGGACGCTGCAGCTAGCGCGCAAAACGCTCACTGGGCACCGGAACCTCGAAATGCCGAAGCGGCGGGCGCGGTTCGATGACCGCCAACGCCACCAGTCCGGCAATCAGAAGACAGGCGACCGCGACCGCCACCACCGGGCCAAGGCGCAAGGTGGGCACGCTGAATCGGTTTCTGGAACGGAACAGGGGCACGGCGCGGGCAACCTACCCGGCCGCCGTGTGGGCGGCAATCGCCGCGCACTTGCTGCGCCGGTCGCTTGAAACGACGGGCATTATGGGCGACATGCATGGGTGCAGCTCGCCATGGACGCCTCTCCACCCCTGTCGTTGCCGCGCACCGTGGCCATCGTCGGCCTGATGGGCGCGGGCAAGAGCGCCATCGGCAAGCGGCTGGCACTGCGCCTCGGCCTGCCGTTCGTCGATGCCGACGACGAGATCGAGCGTGCGGCCGGCTGCAGCATCGCGGAGTTCTTCGAGAAATATGGCGAGCAGGAGTTCCGCGCCGGCGAGCGTCGTGTGATCGCCCGCCTGCTCGACGAAACGCCGCACGTCCTCTCGACCGGCGGCGGCGCCTACATGGATCCGGAAACACGCGCCTTGATGCGCGCCAAGGCCCTCACCATATGGCTACGTGCCGAGCTCGACGTGCTGTTCGAGCGGGTCAAGAAGCGTGCGCACCGCCCCCTGCTGCGCCAGGGCGACCCACGGGAGATTCTCGACCGGCTGATGCAGCAGCGCTATCCCATCTACGCCGAGGC
>SCVT01000661.1 GCA_004296815.1 Reyranella sp.
CCTCGAGCTGCATCCAGCTCTCGGCCAGCGGATGCTGGATCGCCTGGTTCTTGCCGATCGGCCGGCCGAACACGATGCGCTCCTTGGCATATTGCGTGGCCCTGTTGAGCGCCGCGCGGCCGATGCCGATCGCCTCGGCCGCGATCAGCAGCCGCTCGGGGTTGAGCCCGTGCAGCAGATAGTGGAAGCCCTTGCCTTCCTCGCCGATGCGATCCTCGAGCGGTACCTTCAGCCCGTCGATGAACACCTGGTTGGTGTCGATGGCCTTGCGGCCCATCTTGTCGATCTCGGTGACCTCGACCTTGGATCGGTCCAGGTCGGTATAGAAGAGCGAGAGCCCGTCGGTCGCCTTCCTGCACTTGTCCTTGGGGGTCGTGCGCGCGATCAGCAGCATCTTGTCGGCGACCGAGGCGGTCGTCGTGAAGGTCTTCTTGCCGTGCACGATATAGCCGTTGCCGTCGCGCTCGGCCTTGGTGTCGAGCGCCGTGGTGTTGAGGCCGGCGTCGGGCTCGGTGACGGCGAAGCAGCCCTTCACCTTGCCGGCGATGATGTCGGGCAGGATGCGCTTCTTCTGCTCCTCGGTGCCGAACACCACGATCGGGTTGGGCCCGAAGATGTTGAGATGGATCGCCGAGGCGCCCTGCAGGGCAGCGCCAGACTCCGCCACGGTCTGCATCAGCAGCGCCGCCTCGGTGATGCCGAGGCCCGAGCCGCCGTATTCCTCCGGCATGGCGATGCCCAGCCAGCCCGCGTCGGCCATGGTGCGGTAGAAGTCCTCCGGGAAGCCGCCTTCCTTGTCCTTCTTCAGCCAGTACTTGTCGTCGAACTGCGCGCAGAGCTTGGCGACGCTGTCCTTGATGGCGAGCTGGTCCTCGGTGAAGGCGAAATCCATCGTGTGCGTCCTAACGGTTGAGGCCGAGCCACTGCATCATGAGCGGGTTGAACTGGTCGGGCCGCTCGACGTTGGGCAGGTGACGCGCCTTGGCGATGTCCTCGTAGCGGGCGCCGGGGATCTTCGAGGCGATCAGGCGGTTGCGGTCGGGCGGTGTGGCCTGGTCGTCGTCGCCGCAGACGACGAGGGTCGGCGTCTTGATGGTCGGCAGCTTCGCCAGCCAGTCGAAGTTCTGGATGGCGGCGGCGCAGCCCAGGAAGCCCGCATCGGACGTGCCGCAGATCGTGGAGTGGATCTCCTTCCAGCGGCCGGGGTTCACGCCCTTGAACTCCGCCGTGAACCAGCGGTCCATGTTGCCGTCGGCCAGCGCCTTGACGCCGCCCGCGCGGACCGCCGCCTTGCGCTGGTCCCACAGGCCGCCCGAATCGTCGGGCGAGGAGGGGTGGGTGTCGCAGAGCATCATCGACTGCAGCCGCTCGGGGTACGCGAGCGCGAAGCCCTGACCGATCATGCCGCCGATCGAGAGGCCGACATAGTGGACCTTCCAGATGCCCAGCACGTCGAGAGCGCCCTTCACGTCGCCGGCCAGCGCTTCCATCGTGTAGTCGCCCGGTACGGGATCGCTGCCGCCGTGGCCGCGCATGTCGAGGCGCAGCACGCGGTAGCCGGCGGCGAGCAGCGGCACGAGCTGCTCGTTCCACATGCCGCCGTCGGCGGCCAGCGAATGGGTGAAGCAGACCACCGGCGCGTTGTGCGGTCCGGCGAGATCGAAATAGATGCGGCGATTGTCGTGGAAGAGAAGCATGAGAAATCCTTCGCTGGGCTCACATCGCCGAGATGCCGCCGTCGATGATCACTTCCGAGCCGGTCATGAAGCTCGACTCGTCGGAGGCGAGGAAGACCAGCGCCCAGCCCACTTCCTCGGGCCGGCCGAGGCGGCCGATCGGGACCTGGCGGCCGAGCTTCTGCTGCATCTGCTCCTGGCCGAAGCGGTCGCGGTACTTGTCGAGGATCGGCGTGTCGATGAAGGTCGGGTGCACCGAGTTGCAGCGGATGTTGTAGCCCGACTTGGCGCAGTGCAGCGCCACCGACTTGGACAGCAGGCGGACGCCGGCCTTGGCCGAGTTGTAGGCCGCCATGTTGGCGCCGGCGATGATGCCCGAGATCGACGAGATGTTGATCACCGAGCCGCCGAGCCGCGCCGTGTGCTTCTTGATCTCCTTGACGCCGTGCTTGCAGCCCAGGAACACGCCATCGAGGTCGATGGCGTGGACCTTGCGCCACTCCTCGAGCTCGATGTCCTCGACCGTCTTGCTGAGGCCGATGCCTGCCGAGTTGAGCAGCACGTGCAGCGCGCCGAACTTGTCGACCGTCTCCTGGATCGCGGCCTTCCAGTTGTCCTCGCTGGTGACGTCGAGCTTCACAAAATGGCCGGAGGAACCGAGCTTGTCGGCGACCGCCTTGCCGCGGTCGGCCGCGACATCGGCGACCACGACCTTGGCGCCTTCCTGCACCATGAGGGCGGCGGCGTTGGCGCCGAGACCCGAGGCGCCGCCGGTGATGAGGGCGACCTTGCCGGCCAGACGATCCGTCATTTCTTTCTTCCTCCCGCGAGCGCTTCCCGATGCGCGATGTAGGTCGTGGCGGCCACGATGATGGCTGCACCGACGAACGTCCAGACGTCGGCCGTCTTGCCCCAGACCGCCACGTCCATCAAGGCGGCCCAGACGATGCCGAGGAAGGTGATGGATTGCAGGGCGGAAATATCGATCAGGCGATAGGCCCAGGTGATGAAGAAGTAGCCCATCGTCCCGAAGAAGCCGGCGCAGACGAACAGGCCGAGCTGCGTGAGCGTCGGCGTCTGCCAGAACCAGATGCCCAAGGGCGTGAAGCAGATCGCGCCGACGATGCTCTGCCAGAGCACCACGACTTCGGGCCGGTCGCGGCCGGCCACCACCTTGGCGACGAGGTTGGAGCCTGCGATCAGCGGCACCGCCAGCATCATCATCACGATGCCGGGGTTCATCTCGACGAGGCCCGGCCGCACGATCACCAGCATGCCGAGGAAGCCCACGCCGACGCCCAGCCAGCGCCGCCAGATCGGAAGAGC
>SCVT01000662.1 GCA_004296815.1 Reyranella sp.
CGCTCCTCTGCATCGCGCTGTTCGGCCTGATGACCGGCATCGCCGACGGCCAGCGCGAGGGCTGGGGCTCCGATACGATCGTGCTGCGCCTCGTGATCGGCGCCGTGGCGACAATCGCCTTCGTCCTGTGGGAGCTCCATACGCCGCGCGCGCTCCTCGACGTGCGCATCTTCGGCAATGTCGAGTTCTCGGCCGCCGCCCTCATCGCCTTCATCTTCGGCGCCGGCATGATGGGCTCGACCTACATCATCCCGGTGTTCGTGCAGACCATCATCGGCTTCACGCCGCTGCTCGCCGGCCTGATGATGATGCCGGCCGGCATCATGCTGGCCTTCATCTTCCCGTTGGCCGGGCGCCTCAGCGACGTCCTCCCGGGCTCGACCATGATTATCGGCGGCCTGCTGCTGTTCGCGGCGGGCTTCGCCTGGATGACGGTGGCCGACATCGACACGACTTTCTGGACGCTGGTCTGCATGGTGATGTTGTCGCGGCTGGGGCTCGGGTTCATCAACCCCAGCCTCAATGCCTCCTCGCTGCAGGCCCTGCCGGCCGACAAGGTGCGCCAGGGATCGGGCGTCGCCAATTTCATGCGCCAGCTCGGCGGTGCGTTCGGCATCAACCTCATGGTGGCCTTCTTCGAGATCCGCACCCGCTTCCACGCCGACGCGCTCACCGGCACCCAGGATTGGGGCAACAAGACCACCGAACGCATGCTCACCCAGGTCGAGCAGCTGCTGCAGAGGAGCGGCCTGCCGCACCAGCAACAGAAGGCCGGTGCTCTCGACTATCTGGCCTCGATGTTGCAAACCAACGCCCAGATGCTGGCGTTCTCGGATACGTTCATCGTCGTGGGCGCGGTGGCGCTGGCCGCCCTGATCCCTGCCGCCATGCTGTCCCGCTCGCAACGTCGCGGGCGCGCCTGAGAGAGTAGGAGTTGAAGATGCTCGATGCCGCGTTGAAGACGAAGATCATGGAAGAGGTCGACCGCCGGTTCGACGACCAGACCAAGGTCCTGCAGGACCTGGTGAAGATCCCCTCGACGCGTTTCAAGGAAGCGCCTGCGCAGGACATGATGGCTCGCCTGTTCAAGGAGGACGGTCTCGGCGTCGACCGCTGGCAGATCAAGATCGATGACCTCAAGCACCTGCCAGGCTACTCGCCGCACAGCCTCGACTACGACGATGCCTGGAACGTGGTCGGCGCCTGGCGGCCGTCGAGCCCTAAGGGCCGCTCGCTGATCCTCAACGGCCATATCGACGTGGTGCCCGAGGGCCCGCACGAGATGTGGACGCGCAATCCGTACGATGCCTACGTCAAGGACGGCTGGATGTACGGCCGCGGCTCGGGCGACATGAAGGCGGGGCTGATCCTGAACGTCTTTGCGCTACGTGCGCTGCGCGCGTTGGGCTACATGCCGGCGGCGGACGTCTACCAGCAGTCGGTGGTCGAGGAGGAGTGCACGGGCAACGGTGCGCTCGCCTGCCTGCAGCGCGGCTATCGCGCCGAGGCGGCGCTGATTCCCGAGCCGTCGGGCTGCACGCTCACCGTCGCGCAGGTTGGTGTGATGTGGTTTCAGGTCCGGGTCACCGGCCATCCAGTCCATGTCTACAAGGCCGATGCCGGCTCGAACGCCATCGAATCGGCCTATCGCCTGATCCAGCAGTTGCGCGAGCTCGAGAAGAAGTGGAACGAGAAGAAGGCCCACGACAAGCACTACTGCGACCACCATCACCCGGTGAACTTCAACGTCGGCAAGATCGCCGGCGGCGACTGGGCGAGCTCGGTGCCGGCCTGGTGCACCTTCGACATGCGGGTCGGCGTGCTGCCGTCGCAAACCCTCAAGGAGTGCCGGCAAGAGGTCGAGGACACGATCCGTCAGGCCGCGGCCAACGATCCCTTCCTCGGCAACAACCTGCCGACCGTGAGTTGGGAAGGTTTCCAAGCTGAGCCTTACGTGCTCAAGAACCACGAGCATGTGCGGGATGTGCTGGCCGACGCCCACAAGACGGTGTTCGGTGCGGAACTCGATGATCGGAGAACTACCGGCACCACGGATGCCCGCTTCTTCGGCCTCTATGCCGGCCTGCCTGCCCTGGTCTATGGGCCGGAGTCCGACGACGTCCACGGCTTCGACGAGCGCGTGAACATGGAGTCGATCCGCAAGATCACCCAGTCGACGGCGCTGTTCATCGCCGAATGGTGTGGCCTGCAGAAGGCCTGACGGCGAGCGTCAGGCGGCGATCGCCTGGTCGGGCGGCGAGAAGGGGAGCCCGAGGCTCTCGGCCGCCGCCCGGTGCGTGAACCGGCCGCGGTGGATGTTGAGGCCGGCGCGGAGATGCGGGTTCTCCGCGATGGCCGCGAGACCCTTGCCCGCGAGTGCGAGTCCGAAGGGAAGCGTCGCGTTGTTCAATGCCTCGCTCGACGTCAGCGGCACAGCCCCCGGCATGTTGGCGACACAGTAGTGGATGATGCCGTCGACCTCGTAGGTCGGCGCGGCATGGGTCGTGGCGTGCGAGGTCTCGAAGCAGCCGCCCTGGTCGATGGCGACGTCGACGATCACCGAGCCCGGCTTCATCGACTTCAGCATGGCCCGCGTCACCAGCTTCGGCGCGCTGGCGCCCGCGATCAGCACCGCGCCGATCACGACGTCGGCCGAGAAGACTTCCTGCTCGATCGCCTCGATGGTGGAGAAGCGCGTACGCGCGCGGCTCTCGAACAGTTCGTCGAGCTCGCGCAGGCGCGGCAGCGAGCGGTCGAGGATGGCGACCTCGGCACCCAGGCCCACGGCCATGCGCGCAGCATGCGTGCCGACGACACCGCCGCCCAGCACTGCCACACGGGCGGGCTGCACGCCGGGAACGCCGCCGAGCAGGAGGCCGCGGCCGCCTCTGTGTCGCTGCAGCGCGCCGCCGGCCGCCTCGATCGACAGACGCCCCGCGACTTCGCTCATTGGGGCGAGGAGAGGCAGACCACCCCGCGCGTCGGTCACGGTCTCGTAGGCGATGGCGGTACAGCCCGAGGCGATCAGGCCCTTGGCCTGTTCGGGATCGGCCGCGAGGTGGAGATAGGTGAACAGGATCTGACCGGGGCGAAGCTGGACCCATTCGCCGGGCTGCGGCTCCTTCACCTTCACGATCATGTCGGCGGTCGCGAAGATCTCGGCGGCGGTTGCAGCGATGGTGGCGCCGGCCTTGCGGTAGCTCTCGTCGCTCGCGCCGATTCCGGCGCCGGCTCCGATCTCGACGACCACGGCGTGGCCGGCATGGACATACTCACGGACTGTGCCGGGCGTCAGGCCGACGCGATACTCGTGGGTCTTGATCTCCTTCGGGACACCGACACGCATGGCAAGAACCTCCAGATTCCCAGACGCCATTAAGCCAAGGAAGAAAGTTTGATTCCCGGCGATATCGGGGCCGATTGCGCCAAGGACGCCGGAAATCTACGCTCCAGCATCCAGCAGCGCAGGATTCCAAACCCATGGTTCTCGACAAGATCGACTCGACCATCCTGTCCGAACTCGCGGCGAACGCCCGCGTGAGCCAGGTCGACCTCTCCGCCCGAGTCGGCCTGTCGAGCACGGCCATCGCGCGCCGGCAGCGGGCGCTCGAGGAGAGCGGCTTCATCCGGAGCTACCAGGCGGTGCTCGACCTCGGCCGCTTCGGCCTCGCCACCACCGTCGTGGTCAGGATCACGCTCGACAGCCAGAGCGACGAGGCGCTGAAGGCCTTCGAGGCGGGTGTCGTCGAGTGTCCCTCGGTGGTGCGCTGCTTCCTGATGTCGGGCAGCGACGACTATGTCGTCATCGTGCTGGCGCGCGACATCGAGGACTTCGAGCGCATCCATCGCACCGAGCTGTCGCGCCTGCCGAGGATCGCCCGCCTCGAATCGAGCTTCGCGCTGCGCGAGATCGTGAACCGCGCCGTGCCGCCGTCGGTGTTCGGCAAGCCGGCCCGTCCTGCTCAGCGCAAGCGACGCGCCGAGGCGTAGACACCCAGCCCGACACCGCCCAGGACGACGGCCACGCCCAGGAGGCGCAGGCTGTCGAGTGGCTCGCCGACCAGCACTGAGGCGATGGCGAGCGCGGCGCACGGCACGAGGAGTGAGATCGGTCCGACCTTCGAAGCCGGATAGGTGCGCAGCAGCGTGCCCCAGATGAGGTAGCCCAGCCACATGACCGGCACGACCGTGTAGAAGAGCACGAACCAGCCGCGCCAGGTCGGTGCCAGCAACGGCGTGAGCAGCGCGGACGGCCCGTCCAGGACCGCCGCGACGATGGCCAACGGGATCGGCGGCAGCACGCTCGCCCAGACCGTGACGGCGAACATCGACACGCCTCGGGCGCTGCGGAAGAACAGGTTGCCGGTAGCCCAGGTCAGCGCCGACATCAGCGCGAGCCCGACCGCGAGCAGGCTGGCCGATCCC
>SCVT01000663.1 GCA_004296815.1 Reyranella sp.
CCGTGGAACGAACCCGGCATCATCATGAAGCTGCTGGATGCCGGTGCGTTCGGCATCATCTGCCCGATGGTGAACAGCCGCGCCGAGTGCGAGGCATTCGTCGGCGCATGTCGCTATGCGCCTGCAGGATTTCGCAGCGTGGGTCCGACCCGCGCCGCGTGGCTCCACGGCAATCCCGTCGACTATGTGCGCCAGGCCAACGACACCGTGCTCACCTTCGCGATGATCGAGACCAGGAAGGCGATGGAGAATCTCGACGAGATCCTGTCGACGCCCGGTCTCGACGCGGTCTACGTCGGTCCGGCCGATCTCGGCCTGTCCTTGGGCGGGGAGCCGCGCGGCGACCAGACCGATCCCAAGATCGTCGACGCCATCCAGACGATCGTGAAGGCCTGCAAGAGGCACAAGATCCACGCCGGCATCCATTGCGGCTCGACTGAGTACGCCAAGAAGGCGATCGGCTGGGGCTTCCAGTTCACCACGATCCTTTCGGACAACGCGCTGCTCAACAACGCTGCCAAGGCGACGGTGAACGCAATGCGCGAAGGCAACACGACCGGCGCCAAGAGCTCCGGCGGAAGCATGTACTGAGAGAGCGCCAGCTACCGATGCAAGTCGTTCCCGCCGCCAATCCCTGGCTCGCCGCCGTCGCACCTTCGCCGATCGGCGAGACCAAGCGCTGGGTGCTCGGCCGTACCTTCCCCGCCGACCGGCCGCTGATCGATCTCAGCCAGGCCGTGCCCGGCTATCCGCCGGCGCTCGAGTTGCGCAAGCACCTTGGCGGGCTGCTGCTCGATCCGGCGATGCACGGCTACACGCCGATCCTCGGCCTCGCCCCGTTGCGCGAGGCCTACAGTTCGCACCTCTCTTCCTTCTATGGCGCGAAGATCGGCGCCGACGAGGTCGGCATCACCTCGGGCTGCAACCAGGCCTTCTGTCTCGCGCTGATGAGCATCGCCAGGGCGGGCGACCAGGTGATCTTGCCGCGGCCGCACTACTTCAATCACGACATGTGGATGCGCATGCAGGGCGTCGAGCCGGTGTCGCTCGACTTCCGCCCCGGCTCCGGCGCGGTGCCCAACGCGGAGGATGCCGCGAAGCTGATCGGCCCCCGCACGAAAGCGATCGTGCTGATCTCGCCGAACAACCCGACGGGCGCCGTCTATCCGCCCGCCACCATCCACGCCTTCTACGAGCTTGCGAAGAAGCACGGCATCGCGCTGCTGCTCGACGAGACCTACAAGGACTTCCTGCCCGAGGGCACGAAGCCGCATGACCTGTTCAGTCGGCCGGACTGGCGCGGCACGCTCGTCCATCTCTACAGCTTCTCCAAGGTCTTCGCCTTGACCGGCTATCGCGTGGGCGGCGTCACCGCAGGTGCGCCGCTGATGGCCGAGATCGAGAAGGCGATGGACTGCGTGTCGATCTGTCCGCCGCGCCTCGGCCAGGAGGCCGCGCTCTTCGGGCTGCGCACCCTGCTGCCCTGGGCGCGAGCCAACACGGCGGGGCTGAAGGCGCGCGCCGACCTGCTGGGGCGCGGGCTCGAGCGATCGAACCGCTGGCGTCTGGTGAGCATCGGGGCCTATTTCGCCTATGTAGAGCACCCTTTCGCAGGTCGAACATCGACCGACGTGTCGAAGAAACTGTCCGACGAAGAGAACCTGCTCACGATCCCGGGAGACATGTTCGGCGCCGGCCAGGAACGCTTCGTCCGGCTGGCTTTCGCCAACGTGACCGACGACAAGATTCCGACGGTGCTGGAGCGCCTCGAGCGCTTCGGCGCCTGACCCCGAGACGGAGCGAGAGATGCCCCACGCGACGACGTCCGACGGCGTGAAGCTCTATTACGAGGATACGGGCACCGGTACGCCCATCCTGTTCGTCCACGAATACAGCGGCGACTGGCGGAGCTGGGAGCCGCAGATGCGCTTCTTCGCGCGCCGGCACCGCTGCATCACCTATTCCTTCCGCGGCTATCCCGGCTCGGACGTGCCGGCTGACGGCGCGATGTATGGCCAGCGCCATGCCGTCGACGATGCGAAGCACATGCTCGATCACCTCAAGATCGCCAAGGCGCACGTCGTCGGGCTGTCGCAAGGCGCGTTCGCGACGGCGCATTTCGGACGGACATACGCCGACCGCGCCCTATCGCTCACGCTGGCCGGCCTCGGCTCCGGCGCCGAGCGGCAGGTCCACGAGCAGTTCAAGAAGGACGCGGTGATCACTGCGGGCAAGATACGCAAGGACGGCATGGCGAAATATGCCGAGAGCCTGGTCACCAATCCGACCCGCTCGCGCTTCAAGCAGAAGGACCCGCGCGGCTTCGCCGAGTTCGTGAAGCATCTGTCGGAGCATCCCGACATCGGCGCGGCCAACACCATGGCCGAATACCAGGGCAAGCGCCCTTCCCTCTACGACTTCGAGGAGGAATGGAAGAAGCTCGACGTGCCGACGCTGATCCTCTGCGGCGACGAGG
>SCVT01000769.1 GCA_004296815.1 Reyranella sp.
TGGCGGCGCAGCCAGGCGGCGGTCTCGAGCGCTCGCGGGCTCACTTGATGGCGTTGATGCGCTCGAGCATGCCCTTCGGCCAGTCCTTGGCCATCGCCGAGTCGAGATACTTCTTCTGGGCGAAGCTGCGGAACGCCGCGACGTCGGGCGCATAGACGTCGAGGCCTTCCTTCCTGAAGAACTCGACCGCGCCCTGCTCCTGGGCATTGTACTTGGCGGCGCATTCGTCGAACGCCTTCTCGGCGGCGGCGGCGAACTTGGCGCGCTGCTCGGGCTTCCAGCCGTCCCAGATCTTGCCTGCCACGGCGCACATGTCGTAGCCGACGAGATGGCCGGTCAGCACGAACTGCTTGGTTACCTCGTAGAACTTCATGGTGCGGCTCAGCACCAGCGGATTGTCCTGCCCGTCGATCGCACCGCTCTGCAGCGCCGTGTAGACCTCGGCGAAGGCCACCGGCGTCGGGTTGGCCCCGATGGACTCCCCGAGGAACTGCCAGAATTCGCCGGGCGGCATGCGGATCTTCATGCCGGCGAGGTCGGCCGGCGTATTGATCTTCTTGGTGGGCTTCAGGTTCACCTGGCGTGTGCCGAAGTAGACCGGTGCGACGAGCTGGATGCCGAGCTTGTCGCGGACCATCTTGGTCATCTCCGTCCCGACGTCGCTCTTGAACGTCTTCTTGAGATGATCGTAGTCGCGGAACAGGTAGGCCGAGGTGAGCAGCGACCAGGCCGGGATCTGCTTGGAGATGTCCGCCGGGGCGAGGTTGCAGAGCTCGAGGTTGCCGCGCTGCATGGCGACCAGCTCGGTGCCCTGCTTGAATAGCGTGCTGCCGAAGTGCGGCTCGAACTCGAAATCGTCCTTCATGGCCTGGGCCAGCGCCTTGTAGGCCTCGGCGCGAAGGTCCTGGTCGGTGAAGGCCGAGGAGAATTTCAGCTTGGCCTTGCCTTGCGCGCGGGCGCCGATGGCGGGCGACAGGGCGAGGAGAGAGGCGCCAGCGACGACGCCACGACGTCCGATCTGCTTCATGTTTCCTCCGGAGGAGCCTTGTTCGACGGCTCGTGTGTCCACTTTGTACTAACTAGTACGTTTGTCAACGCAGGAGGTCCTCGGGCCGACGGGCGGGCGGTCCCGTCAGGCCGCGACGTAGCGGGCGATGATGTCGACGACCTCGGCGCGCCGCGCCGCGAGCGCCCGCGGCGAAGCCATGTCGCGCTTGAAGATGGTCGAGAAGGTCGCGCGATTGGCGACATTGAAGAAGCAGAGCGCACTGATCGACATGTGCAGTGACACCGGGTCGATGCCTCGATGGAAGAGAC
>SCVT01000076.1 GCA_004296815.1 Reyranella sp.
GGCGGCAGGGTGGCGGCGAACAACGGCAGCCCGTCGATTGCACGCATGGCAAACTCGGCAAATCCCAGGCAGACCACGACAGAGACAATCGTGGCGACGATGTTCCCAAGCAGCTTCTTCATGAAAATCCCGGCCCGGCCTCGCGCTCCCCGGCGTTCTATAGCGCAACCGGCAGTTGGCCCGGCCAGTGGAAAAATGTCGCGTACCGGCTAGCCCCGGAACCCCGTTCCCACGACATACATCTCCGCTGAGTCGGCACGGCTCGCCTCGGGCTTGATGTGACGGACCTTGGCGAAGTCCTTCTTCAGCAGGTCGAGCAGCGTGCGCTCGGTGCCGCCGCGCAGCACCTTGGCGACGAAGGTGCCGCCGGGCTTCAGGATCTGGCGCGCGAAGTCGTGCGCGGTCTCGGCGAGGCCCATGATGCGCATGTGGTCGACCTGCGTCTCGCCGGTCGCCGAGGCCGCCATGTCGCTCAGCACGACATCGGCCGGGCCGCCCAGCAGGGCGATCAGCTCGGCCGGCGCATCCTCGTCGTAGAAATCCTTGGCGATGACGGTGGCCCCGGCGATCGGCTCGACCGGCGTGATGTCGATGCCGATGACGGTCCCTTTCCCCGCCTTCACCCGCTCGACGGCGACCTGGGTCCAGCCGCCGGGCGCGGCACCGAGATCGACGACACGGCCGCCGGGCTTCAGGAAGCGCAGCTGGTCGTCGAGCTGCAGCAGCTTGAAGGCAGCGCGCGAGCGGTAGCCGCGCTTCTTGGCCTCGACGACATAGGGATCGTTGAGCTGGCGCTGCAGCCAACGCTGCGAGGAGACGGTTCGTCCCCTCGCCGTCTTGACGCGCACCGTGGCCTGCCGCCCGGTCGGACGGCTTCCTTTCCCATCCTTGGCCATGGTCAGGCGCCTTTCCGGCAGAGCGGATCGGCCTCGCGATCGGCCTGGCGCATCAGGTCCATCAGCACGCCCTCGCGCAGCCCGCGGTCGGCCACGCGCACCGACGGCGCTGCCCACTGGCGGCACACCGCCTCGAGGATGGCGCCGCCCGCGAGGGCCAGATCGGCGCGCTCGTCGCCGATGCAGGGCAGATGGGTGAGTTGGTCGACCGACAGCACCGAAAGCTCGTCGCAGATGCGCAGGACCTCGGCGCGGCCGATGCGCGAGCCGTCGACCATGGTGCGGTTGTAGCGCTTCAGGCCGAGGTGATGGGCGCTCACCGTGGTCACGGTGCCCGAGGCGCCGACCATCTGGACCTCGCCGCGCGCGACGGCGTGGCCGATCTGGTGCTGGGCGCAGAACGGCCGGAGGTCGCTGCGGATACGCTCGACCATGTCGTCGTAGCAGGCGCGCGTCAGCGGATGCTCGCGCGGCTGGCCGCGCGTGCAGGATTCGGTCAGCGTCACGACGCCCCACGGCACCGATGTCATGCCGATCAGCTCGGTCGAGACGCAGCCCGGGCGATCCTCGCGGCGCTTCACGCGGACCCAGCTCACCTCGGTCGAGCCGCCGCCGATGTCGACCAGCAGGCCGTAGGGGATCTCGGGATCGAGCAGGTTCTCGCAGCTCGCCAGCGCCAGCCGCGCTTCCTCGGCCGGAGCGATCACCTCGAAGGCGAGGCCGGTCCGCTCCTTCACGAGGTCGAGGAAGTCCTCGCCGTTGCAGGCGCGGCGGCAGGCCTCGGTCGCGATATGGCGCGCACGCGTCACCTTGTTGCGCTCGATTTTGGCCGCGCAGACGTCGAGCGCGTGCAGCGTGCGCTCGATGGCATCGCCGCACAGCGTCCCGTTCAGCGCCACCCCCTCGCCCAGGCGGACCGGGCGGGAATAGGCATCGATCACCTCGAAACCCTCGATCGATGCCTTCGCCACCAGGAGCCGGCAATTGTTGGTGCCGAGATCGATGGCAGCGAAAGTGTGCGCAAAGCGACCGCTGTGCCAGCCTCCCTTAGGCGTGGATTCCCCGGCCATTCAAAACTCTTTCCTTGGCCCGGATGGTAACTTAGGAAACGCCCCACGGCGAGGGGCCCACTTTGTCTAGATTCGCCCCACCAACCGCCGGCCAACTCGCACAGGCGGCCAACTCGCACAGGTAGTGAGAACGACCAGGCTGCGGCCCCGCCCGCTGCCGGCTAGCGGCGCAGCAGCCCCCCGATGCGACGCTCGAGGACAGGCCATGCCGCGTCGGCGATCAGGGCGGCGCCGCGAGGGTTGGGATGCTCGTCCCCGGCGATCGCGTAGGCTGCAGGGTCGCGCAAGACCACGGGCGCGACCCGCTCGGCGAGATCGGCGAAGAAGATGCCTTCCTCCCTGAGCGTGTCGGCAAGCCATGGATGGTCGACCATCGGCCAGCCGGTGGTCAGCACCGTGAGCTGCACGTTCCTCGTGCCGCACCAGGCGGCGAGCCGACGGAACAGAAGCCGCGCCAGCTCGCGCTCTTTGGCAAGGGTCGCCGCGTCGGGAGCGCCCGTCGTCGTGTTGATGCGTCCCGCGGGGCCGAACGCAACGGCATTGCGCAGGAGCTGGACGAGATGGGAATGGGTCAGCAGGAAATTGTAGACGTCGTTGCCTTCGAGCAGCTGCTTCAGCCGGCCGCGTTCGCTCGAGCGATCGACCGTCACCAGCTCCCGCGATCCGGACGGCACCTCGAAGATCGCACGGTCGAGCGACCGGCCGAAATCGCCGAAGCTCACGAAGACGACCACGGCCGCGACCCCGAGGCGCTCGCCATAGGCCTCGACATAGGCGAGTTGGTCGGCCGTGCCGGTTCCGCCCACGCCCGCGTTGAGAAGCTGGACCGTGCCCCCGCCGAAAGCACCGTCGAACCGGTCCTGCAACCGCTGGACATAGG
>SCVT01000077.1 GCA_004296815.1 Reyranella sp.
GCAGATGGCGCGCGCCGCCGGCATCCACGTCGTGATGGCCACGCAGCGCCCCTCGGTCGACGTCATCACCGGCACCATCAAGGCCAACTTCCCGACCCGCATCTCCTTCCAGGTCACCTCCAAGATCGACAGCCGCACCATCCTGGGCGAGCAGGGCGGCGAGCAGCTGCTGGGCCAGGGCGACATGCTGTACATGGCCGGCGGCGGCAAGATCGCCCGCGTCCACGGCCCGTTCGTCAGCGACGGCGAGGTCGAGGAGGTGGTCCGCCACCTCAGGGCCCAGGGCGCCCCCGCCTACATCGAATCGGTCACCGACGATCCCGACGCCGACGGCGAAGGGCTCGGCCTGCCGGGCGAGGGCGGCGAGGAGGGCGAGAGCGACCAGCTCTACGATCAGGCGATCGCCCTGGTCGCCCGCGAGCGCAAGTGCAGCACCTCTTTCGTCCAGCGCTACCTCCAGATCGGCTATAACAGGGCGGCCCGCATCGTCGAGCGCATGGAGCGCGAGGGCGTGGTCAGCCCCGCCAACCATGTCGGCAAGCGCGAGGTCTTGGCCCGCGACATCGACGACCGCGAGCGCTGAGGCCCGTCCCCGGGGTACAGTTCAGGGGTGATCGAGGAACGATGAGCGAGCAAACCCCGCCTGGACCCGTGTCGAGACCGTCACCGGTGACGGCGCCGGTCCGTCACCGGCGGCGCATCCCGCTGGTCTGGATCGTGCCGATCCTGACGGCCCTGATCGGCGGCTGGCTCGCCTGGGACACCTTCTCCAAGCGTGGCCCGACCATCACCGTGTCGTTCGAGACGGCGGCCGGCCTGACGCCCGGCCAGTCGCAGCTCAAGTACCGCAACGTCGTCATGGGCACGGTGAAGACCATTACCGTGCCGCCCGATCTCTCCAAGGTGCTGGTGACGATCGAGACGACCCGCGAGGCCGAGCCGCTGCTCAACGACAACACGATCTTCTGGGTGGTGAAGCCGCAGCTCTTCGCCGGAAGCATCTCGGGTCTCGAGACGATCCTCAGCGGCTCCTACATCGGCATGCGTCCGCAGGCCACCGGCGGCAAGCCGCAACGCGACTTCGTCGGCCAGACCGACCCGCCGGTGCTGCAGGCCTCGGCCAAGGGCACGACCTTCAAGCTCGACTCCAAGCGGCTGGGCTCGCTCAGCCTCGGCGCACCGATCTTCTTCCGCGACATCGATGTCGGCACGGTGCTGGGCTGGGATCTCCACGACCTCGCCACGCGCGTCACGGTTCATGCCTTCGTGCGGGCGCCCTTCGACAAGTATGTGCGCGACGATTCGAGCTTCTGGGATGCCTCGGGGATCTCCGTGAAGCTCGGCACCGACGGCGTGCACGTCCACCTCGAATCGCTGCGCGCCGTGCTGCTGGGCGGCATCGCCTTCGACAGCGTGCCCGACTCGACCGCGCCGATCAGCCAGGCCGGCCATTCCTTCATCCTCTACAAGAACGTCGAGGCGGCGCGGGCCGCGGGCTTCGGTCGGCAGGTCAAGCTCATCTCCTACTTCCCCGGCTCGGTCGCAGGCCTCGAGTCGGGCGCCAGCGTCACCTTCCACGGCATCAAGATCGGCGAGGTGTCGGAGGTCGGACTGGTCTACGACCCGCAGATCGACCGCGTCGTGGTGCCCGTGCGCTATCGCATCGAGGCGGGCCGCGTCGCCAATCTCGCCAAGGCGACGGGGCTCGTGCCCGAGCAGGTCGCCGAGGACATGATCCATCGCGGGCTCCGGGCCACGCTCGAGGCGCCGAGCCTGCTGACCGGGCAGAAGATCGTGGCGCTGCAGTTCATTCCCGACGCCAAGCCGGCCGAGCTGACCAAGCACGGCGAGCACTATGTCATCCCGACCGCCGAGGTCGGCGGCTTCGACAGCATCATGGGCGCGGCGTCGGAGCTCCTGACCAAGATCAACCGCATCGACTTCGACAAGATCGGCCGCAGCATCAGCTCGGCGGCGGTCGGTCTCGACGAGACGATCAACGGCCAGCAGCTCAAGACGACGCTGCGCGCGCTCGAGAAGGCGATGCTCGACGTCCAGGACATCGCCCGCAAGCTCGACACCGACGCGACGCCGGCGCTGAAGCGCCTGCCGGCCATAGCCCAGGAGCTGCAGGAAGCGGTGACCAAGGCCAACAAGCTGATCGGCTCGGTCGACCAGGGCTACGGCAACCAGTCCAAGTTCCACCGCGACCTCGACCGGCTGATCCCGCAGCTCACCGACACCGCGCGCTCGATCCGCGCGCTCGCCGACCTGCTGTCGCGCCATCCCGAGGCGCTGATCAAGGGCCGCACCAACACGGGTAAGGAATGACGATGATCGGTCGCCGACGCTTCTCCGTGCTGGCGCTGCCCTTCGCGGTGGCGGCGTGCGGCTCCTCGCCCGAGCCCGGCCTCTACACGCTGGCGGTGCGCTCCGGCGCCACCCTGCCCCGGGGGCCGCGCATCGTGCAGGTCCGCGACATCGGCCTGCCGGGCTATCTCGACCGCAAGGAGATCGTGCGCTCGACCGAGGACTACAAGCTCGACGTCCGCGCCAACTCGTGGTGGGGCGAACCGATGGGCGGGATGCTCGGCCGCACCATCGTGCTCGAGCTCGGCCAGCGCCTGCCCAACAGCAAGGTCTACAGCGAGGCGGGCTCGATCACGCTCGACCCCAACGCCGTGGTCGGCATCGACATCCAGCGCTTCGACGCCGACAAGGCGGGCAACGTGATCCTGCTCGCCCAGGTCGCCATCCAGTTCAACCGGCCGACCCGCCAGGCGACGCGCAACTTCTCGATCACGCGTCCCGTGCCGACCCAGGACACGCCGGGCCATGTCGCGGCGATGAGCGATGCGCTCGGCGAGCTTTCCGACGGCATCGCCCAGATGCTGCAGTAGATGGTCGCCGTTACCCGGCCGGAGCTTCGCGAGTGCCCGGGCTGCGGCCTGTTCCAGACCGTACCGGCGATGGAAGCCAACATGCGCTGCGATTGCCCGCGCTGCGGCACGCTGCTGCGCGCCACGCGCGCCGACCCCACGGGACATTGCCTGGCGCTGACCGCGGCCTGCCTGGTCCTGTTCGCGGTCCTGTGGCTCGCCATGCTGATGAAGGTTTCGACCGCCGGCATCGTGCGCGAGACCGACCTGATGTCGGGCCCGCAGGAGCTGGTCGAGCGCGGCCTGTGGCCGCTGGCGCTGGCGGTGTTCTTCACCACCGCCGCGGCGCCGCTGTTCAAGTTCGCGGGCACGCTCTACGTGCTGGTCGGACTGCGCATGTCGACCCTGCCGCCCAACCTGCGCGGCGTGTTCCGCTTCTCCCGCAAGATGGGTACCTGGGCGATGCTCGAGGTGCTGCTGCTCGGCGCCTTCGTGGCCTACGTGAAGCTGGGTGACCTCGTCACCATCGAGCTGGGGCCGGCGGTCTATGCGCTGGGTATCCTGACGATCGTGATCGTCTGGGCCGAGCTGGCGCTCGATCCGCAGGCGGTGTGGGAGGAGATCGAGCGGCGCGGCCAGACCCATGCGCCGATGCCCGCGATCGCGCCGATGGAATACCGGCCGGGCGCTGCCGGCTGCGAGAGCTGCGGCCTGGTCTGCGTGCCGGCCGAGCACGAGGGCGACTGCCCGCGCTGCGGCGCGCACGTGCACGAGCGCAAGCCCGATGCGATCGGCCGCACGCTCGCCCTGCTGATCGCCGGCGTCGTCCTCTACATCCCGGCCAACGTCTATCCCGTGCTGACGGTGATGCAGCTCGGCGCCGGCCAGCCCAGCACCATCCTGGGCGGCGTCGAGGAGCTCTTGGCCTCGAACATGTACCCGCTGGCGGCGCTGGTGTTCTTCGCCTCCATCCTGGTGCCGTTGTTCAAGCTGCTCGGGCTCGGCTCCATGCTGATCGCCACCTCGATGGCCGGCAGTGCCGAGAACGCCAACGTCCTGCTGCGCCAGCGCACGGCGCTCTACTTCATCGTCGCCTGGATCGGCCGCTGGTCGATGGTCGACATCTTCATGGAGTCGCTCTTGGGCGCGCTGGTGAAGTTCGGCAGCGTCATCACCATCGAGCCAGGCGCCGGTGCGCTCGCCTTCTGCGCCGTGGTGTTCGTCACGATCTTCGCCGCCGAATCGTTCGACCCGCGGCTGATGTGGGACGCCGCCGCGCGCAACCCGCACCGCCAGTCGCTGCCGTCGCGGCCAGGCGCCGCCGCCACGGTCAGTTCAGGTTGAAGATGATGCTCATCTTGATGTTGTGCACGTTGCGCACGTCGCTCGGCCCGACGAACGTGTCGAGCTCGTAGCCCAGCGACGCACGGCTCCAGGCCGTGAGCTGGCGGCCGAAGCCCGCGAAGGCGCGGTTCTGGGTGAAGCCGTTGAGGCGGGTGTTGGGGTTGCTGTTGGCGACGTTGAGAAAGACCTCGTCGGAGAAGGCGAGCTCCCACGGCGTGCCCTGGAGCGGCACGCGCACGCCGGCCAGCAGGCGCGTGCGCACCAGCCACTGGCCGCTGTCGAAGAACAGCTCCTCCCAGCGCCAGCGCAGCGCGATCGGCAGCTCCTCGATGCGGGCGCGGTAGAGGATGTCCTGGAAGGGCCCGCGCGAGGTGCTCTGGCCGGCGAGGTAGCGGGTGAACTGCACGTAGCCCGCCGCGACCGCCCAGTGCGGCGAGATCGCATACTCGAAGCCCGGCCGGGCCTGGAAGTCGCGCAGCAGGCCGTTGGCGGTGTCGAAGCGGCCCTGGGTGTCGAGGTGGAACGACCAGCGCTCGTCGATGCGGTACTCCAGGGCGATCGACGGCGTGATCCAGACGTCGCCGCTGTGGAAGGTCTGCGCCCGTGCGGCCTGCTGCTGGCGGCGCTGCGCCTCGGCCGGCGGCGCGGCCAGCGCCACGGCCGCGCAGGCCACGACGAAAATCCAACGCAAAACCATGGGGACTACTTCGTGGGCCCGAAGCCCTGCAAAGTCCAGACGAGCGGCGCGGGATCGATCCGGACTTCGCCGCTCTGCGGCCGGTCGATATCGACGATCAGGATGATGGCCATCGCCCACGCACCCAGCAGCAGGAGGGAAAGGCCGATCTGCCGGCTGCCGACCAGCCCGAATCCGTAACCCACCGCACCGACCGCCAGGATCGACACCGTCATCAGGAGCCGCAGGATATAGGGCGGCACGTGCGTGCTGAAATTGCGCCGGTTGGTGAGGGCGAGGTCGAAGGTCTCGTTGAACGTGGCGATCAGAGACGCCGAGATCGGCGTCGGCGTGCGTTCGGCGACGGTACGCACGAGCGCCCACATCTCGGTCTGGAGCGCGTTGGTCCGCTGGTTGAGGCGCTCGGCCTCCGCCGGGTCGTCGCTGCCGCGGATGGCGGCGATGCGGACCCCCGTGTAGTCGCGCAGCAGGCGCTGCAGGGCCTCGCCCTCGACCCCCGTCGAGATCTGGGCGCGCAGCCAGGAGGTGCCGATGGCGTTCGCCTCGGCCATCACCGAATCGCGACGCTGCTGGTAGCGATCCGATGCCATCGACAGCGAGACGCCCAGCAGGAAGGCGAGCAGGCCGACCATGCCGCCGGTGGCGAAATTGACGGAGGATTTCTCGCCCTCCGAGGGTGCGCGCCGGCGTGCGATCAGGCGGCCG
>SCVT01000664.1 GCA_004296815.1 Reyranella sp.
GCCGATCAGCTTGTCGACCGCCGGCGCCATCGGATCGAGGAAGGAATTGGGGTAGATGCCCATCCAGAGCGTCAGCAACACGAGCGGCAGGAAGATCGCGATCTCACGCCGGTTCATGTCGAGGATGGCCTTCAGGGAGTCCTTGGTGAGCTCGCCGAAGACGATCTTGCGGTAGAGCCAGAGCGCATAGGCCGCGCCCAGGATCAGGCCGGTCGCCGCGAGCGTCGCCACCCAGGTATTGGCCTTGAACGCGCCCAGCAGCACCAGGAACTCGCCGACGAAGCCCGACAGGCCCGGCAGGCCCACGCTCGCCAGGGTGAAGAACAGGAAGGTGAAGGCGTAGCGCGGCATGCGATGGACCAGGCCGCCATAGGCCGCGATCTCGCGCGTGTGCATGCGGTCGTAGACCACGCCGACGCAAAGGAATAGCGCGGCCGAGACGATGCCGTGGCTCAGCATCTGGAAGATCGAGCCTTGCACGCCCTGCATGTTCATGACGAAGGCGCCGATCGTCACGAAGCCCATATGGGCCACCGACGAGTAGGCGATCAGCTTCTTCATGTCCTCCTGCACCAGCGCGACCAGCGAGGTGTAGATCACGGCCACGATCGACAGGCCGAAGACCAGCGGCGCGAAGTACTGCGTCGCCTCGGGGAACAGCGGGATCGAGAAGCGCAGGAAGCCGTAGCCGCCCATCTTCAGCAGCACGCCAGCCAGGATAACCGAGCCTGCGGTCGGCGCCTCGACGTGGGCGTCGGGCAGCCAGGTATGGACCGGCCACATCGGCACCTTCACCGCGAACGAGGCGAAGAAGGCGAGCCACAGCCAGCACTGCCAGATGAACGGCACGTTGAGCTTCTCGACCGCCGTCGGCAGGTCCGTCGTGCCGACCTGCCAGTAGACGGCGATGATCGCCAGCAGCATCAGCACAGAGCCGAGCAATGTGTAGAGGAAGAACTTGAAGGCCGCGTAGACGCGCCGCTTGCCACCCCACACGCCGATGATCAGGAACATCGGGATCAGGACGCCTTCGAAGAACACATAGAACAGCGCCAGGTCGAGCGCGCAGAACATGCCGACCATGAAGGTCTCGAGCACGAGGAAGGCGATCATGTATTCCTTCACTCGCACCTTCACCGACTCCCAGCTCGCCAGGATGCAGATCGGCGTCAGCAGCGTCGACAGCAGCACGAAGAACAGCGAGATGCCGTCGATGCCCATGTGGTAGCCGACGCCGAGCGCCGGTATCCAGGCCAGCTTCTCCTCGAACTGGAAGCCGGCCTTGGTCGGGTCGAAGCGGATCCACAGGACCAGCGAGATCAGGAAGGTCACGAGCGACGTCAGCAGCGCGGCGCTGCGGCAGTTGCGATCGACAGCTTCCTTGGGGCCGTTGACGACCAGGCAGAACAGCGCCCCCGCCAGCGGCAGGAACGTGATCAGGGAGAGGATGGGCCAACTCGACATCAGGGCCTTACCTCGCCGCCAGCATGAAGTAGGTGACGAGGCCTGCCACGCCGACCAGCATCACGAACGCGTAGTGATAGAGATAGCCGCTCTGGAAGCGCATCAGGACGCCCGCCATGTCCTGGGCGCGGGCGGCGATGTTGTCGGGGCCGAGCCCGTCGATCGTGGCGCCGTCGCCCTTCTTCCAGAGCACGCGGCCGATCGCCAACGACGGCTTCACGAACACGGCGTCGTAGATCTCGTCGAAATACCACTTGTTGTAGAACAGCGCGTGCAGGCCTGGGAACGTCTTGGCCGTGCGCTCCGGCAGGCTCGGCTTCACGACATAGTAGTAGTAGCTGAGCGCGATGCCTGAGAGCGCGAACACCAGCGGCAGCAGCTTCACCCAGAGCGGCACCTCGTGGGCGTGGTGCAGCACCTCGGCCGTCGACTTGACGGCGATCGCGTTGCCCCAGAAGGCCTTCCAGTCGTGGCCGACGAACCAGTCATAGGCGACGAGGCCCGAGAAGGCGGCACCGATGGCCAGCACATAGAGCGGGATCATCATGACCGTCGGCGATTCGTGCGCGTGATCCCAGGTGTGATGGTCGCCTCGGTACTTGCCGTAGAAGGTCATGAACATCAGGCGGGTCGAGTAGAACGCCGTCATGAAGGCGGCGATCGCGCCCAGCCAGAAGGCGATCAGGCCGACGGTCGTGTGCACGCCGTAGGACGCCTCGAGCATGATGTCCTTGGAGTAGAAACCCGCGAAGCCCAGGCCGTTGCCCAGGATGAACGGGATGCCGATGCCCGACAGCGCCAAGGTGCCGACCCACATCAGGATGAAGGTCTGCGGCGCCTTCTCCTTCACGCCACCCATCTTCCGCATGTCCTGCTCGTGGTGCAGGCAGTGGATCACCGAGCCGGAGCCCAGGAACAGCAGCGCCTTGAAGAAGGCGTGGGTCATCAGATGGAACATCGCCGCCGAATAGGCGCCGACACCGCAGGCGAAGAACATGTAGCCGAGCTGGCTGCAGGTCGAATAGGCAACCACCCGCTTGATGTCGAATTGGGTCAGGCCGACCGTCGCAGCGAAGAACGCCGTGGCCGCGCCGATCAGGGTCACGACCTGGAGCGCGATCGGCGCCAGCTCGAAGAGCGGCGAGAGCCGGCAGACCATGAAGACGCCGGCGGTCACCATGGTGGCCGCATGGATCAGCGCCGACACCGGAGTCGGGCCTTCCATCGCGTCGGGCAGCCAGGTGTGCAGGCCGAGCTGGGCCGACTTGCCCATGGCGCCGACGAACAGCAGAAGGCAGGCGGTCTCGAGCGCCGGCAGGTCCATGCCGAGAAACTGGATGCGCATCTGCGCCATCTGCGGCGCCTTGCCGAAGATCTCTTCGAAGCCGACCGAGCCCGAGAGCATCCAGACGGCGAAGATGCCGAGCGCGAAGCCGAAGTCGCCGACGCGGTTGACGATGAAGGCCTTCATCGCCGCAGCATTGGCCGAGGGCTTGTCGTACCAGAAGCCGATCAGCAGGTAGGAGGCCAGGCCCACGCCTTCCCAGCCGAAGAAGAGCTGGACCAGGTTGTCCGCCGTCACCAGCATCAGCATGAAGAAGGTGAACAGGCTGAGATAGGCCATGAACCGCGGGATCGACGGGTCCTCCTCCATGTAGCCGATGGAGTAGACATGGACCATCGAGGAGACGCCGGTCACAACGATCAGCATCACCGCGGTCAGCGTGTCGACGCGCAGCGCCCAGGCGATGTCGAGCGTGCCGGAGTCGATCCAGGAGAACAGCTTCACGACGAAGAGCTTCTCCGCGCCGAAGCCGATCTTCACGAAGACGAAGACCGACAGTGCGGCCGCGATCAGGAGCGCCGCGCAGGTCACGATCTGCGCCGGACGGTCGCCGATCACGCGGCAGAAGAGGCCTGCGATCGCCGCCGCAATCAGCGGCAGGAAGACGATGAGCTTAATGGCGAGATCCATGATGCGTGCCCGCCCCTAGCCCTTCATCGCGTTGATGTCTTCGACCGCAATCGTGCCGCGATTGCGGAAGTAGACGACCAGGATCGCCAGCCCGATCGCGGCCTCCGCCGCAGCGACCGTCAGGACCAGCATGGCGAAGACCTGGCCCACGACGTTGCCCTGGAAGATCGAGAACGCGACCAGGTTGATATTGACCGCAAGCAGCATCAGCTCGACGCACATCAGGATGACGATGACGTTCTTGCGGTTGAGGAAGATGCCCAGGATGCCGAGGGTGAACAGCACCGCGGCGACGGCGAGGTAGTGGCCGAGACCGATCACCATCACACGCCTCCCCGCGGCGGGACCTTGACCAGCGTGACCGCGTCTTCCTTCGGCCGGTAAAGCTGCTCGCTCACTTTCTGGCGGCGAACGCCCGGCCGGGTGCGCAGCGTCAGCACGATGGCGCCGATCATGGCGACCAGCAGCACCAGTCCCGCCACCTGGAAGAGGTAGAAATACTGGGTGTAGAGGACGCGGCCGATCGCTCGAGTGTTGTCGACCGCCAATATCTGTGGTCCCGCCTTGTCCATGGCAGCCACGGTCACCGAACCGCTGCCCAAGACGCCGAGGCCCAGCAGGATCTCCGCGAGCAGCACGGCGCCGATCATGGCGCCGACCGGCAGGTACTTCAGGAAGCCCTCGCGCAGCTCGGCGAGATTGATGTCGAGCATCATGACGACGAAGAGGAAGAGCACGGCGACGGCGCCCACGTACACGATGACCAGGATCATCGCGATGAACTCCGCCCCGATCAGGACGAACAACGCCGCGGCATTGAAGAACGCCAGGATCAGGAACAGGACCGAATAGACCGGGTTGCGCGACACCACGACCATCGCGGCCGACGCGACCGTGATCGCCGCGAAGACGTAGAAGGCCAGAGCCTGGAGCAGCATGTTCTGTGTCTCCCCCGCCCGGCTCAGCGATACGACGCGTCGGACTGGAGGTTGGCCGCGATCAGGCTCTCCCAGCGGTCGCCGTTCGCGAGC
>SCVT01000665.1 GCA_004296815.1 Reyranella sp.
GCGACGCCCTCGAAGTAGGCCTCGCCGCCGATCGCGCCGTAGAGCACCGTGTTGCCGACGATGATGTTCTCCGTCGGGTTGCGCTTCGCGCCCTTGGGCTGGCGCACGACGACGCGGCCGCCCGACAGGCCCTTGCCGACATAGTCATTGGCATCGCCCGCGAGCTCGAGCGACACGCCGCGCGCCAGGAAGGCGCCGAAGCTCTGGCCGGCCGTGCCGGTGAGCTTCACCGAGATCGTGTCCTCGGGGAGGCCTGCATGGCCGGTGCGCTTGGCGACCTCGCCCGAGAGCATGGCGCCCACCGTGCGGTTGACGTTGGTGACCGGCAGTTCGACGCGCACCGGGTCGCCCTTCGCCAGCGCCGGCTGCGCGGCTTCGATCAGCTTGTGGTCCAGCGCCTTGTCGAGACCGTGGTCCTGGCGCTCGGTGTTCCAGATCGCCACGCCCTCGCGGGCCGGCGCCTGGTAGAGCAGCTTGGACAGATCGACTCCGCCCGCCTTCCAGTGGTCGACCGCCTGGCGCATGTCGAGCCGGTCGACCCGGCCGATCATCTCGTTCAGCGAGCGGAAGCCCAGCCGTGCCATGATCTCGCGCAGCTCCTCGGCCACGAAGAAGAAGTAGTTGATGACGTGCTCGGGCTGACCGGTGAAGCGCTTGCGCAGCACGGGGTCCTGCGTCGCCACGCCTACCGGACAGGTATTGAGATGGCACTTGCGCATCATGATGCAGCCCGCGGCGATCAGCGGGGCCGTCGCAAAGCCGAACTCGTCGGCGCCCAGCAGCGCGCCGATCGCGACGTCGCGGCCGGTGCGCAGGCCGCCATCAACTTGGACTGCAATACGTCCGCGCAGCCCGTTCAGCACCAAGGTCTGCTGGGTCTCGGCGAGGCCGATCTCCCAGGGCGAGCCGGCATGGGTCAGCGAGGTGAGCGGCGAGGCGCCGGTGCCGCCCTCGTAGCCCGAGATCGTCACATGGTCGGCGCGCGCCTTGCTGACACCGGCGGCGACCGTGCCGACGCCGACCTCGGAGACGAGCTTCACCGAAACCCGCGCGACCGGGTTGACGTTCTTCAGGTCGTGGATGAGCTGCGCCAGGTCCTCGATCGAGTAGATGTCGTGGTGCGGCGGCGGCGAGATCAGGCCGACGCCGGGAGTCGAGCGCCGGACGCGGGCGATGTTCTCGTCGACCTTGTGGCCGGGAAGCTGGCCGCCCTCGCCGGGCTTGGCACCCTGCGCCATCTTGATCTGCAGGTCGTCGGCGTTGACGAGATATTCGGCCGTGACGCCGAAGCGGCCTGAGGCGATCTGCTTGATCGCGGACCGCATCGAATCGCCGTTGGCCATCGGCTTGAAGCGGTCCGCCTCCTCGCCGCCCTCGCCGGTGTTCGACTTGCCGCCGATCCGGTTCATGGCGATGGCGAGCGTGGTGTGAGCCTCGCGGCTGATCGAGCCGAAGCTCATGGCGCCGGTGGCGAAGCGCTTCACGATCGCGGCGGCCGGCTCGACCTCCTCGACCGGGATCGCCTTGTCCGCCCACTTGAACTGCATCAGGCCGCGGATGGTCAGCAGCCGCTCGCTCTGCTCGTTGATCGTCTCGGCGAAGGCCTTGTACTCGTCCGACGAGTTGCCGCGCACGGCGTGCTGCAGCCTGGCCACGCTCTCGGGCGTCCAGGCATGGTCTTCGCCGCGCAGGCGGAAAGCGTAGTCGCCGCCCGGATCGAGCATGGTGCGGTAGATCGGGTTGTCGCCGAAGGCATCGCGATGGCGGCGCACCGTCTCCTCGGCGATCTCCTGCCAGCCCGCACCCTCGATCGTGGTGGCGGTGCCGGTGAAGTACTTCTCGACGAAGCCCGAATGCAGGCCGACCGCGTCGAAGATCTGCGCGCCGCAGTACGACTGGTAGGTCGAGATGCCCATCTTGGACATCACCTTCAGCAGGCCCTTGCCGACCGCCTTGATGAAGTTCTTCTGAACCTCGTAGGGCTTCTGCGGCAGGGCATTCTGGATGCGCAACGCCTCCAGCGTCTCGAAGGCAAGATACGGATTCACCGCCTCGGCGCCGTAGCCCGCGAGGCAACAGAAGTGATGGACCTCGCGCGCCTCGCCCGTCTCGACCACGAGGCCGGTCTGGGTGCGAAGCCCACGGCGGATCAGGCTGTGATGGACGGCGGCGGTGGCGAGCAGCGCCGGGATCGGCACGCGCTCGGCTGACACTGCACGGTCCGACAGGATCAGGATGTTGCGGTCGGCCAGCACCGCGTCGGTCGCCTCGGCGCAGACGCGATCGAGCGCCTTCTCGAGGCCCGCCGCGCCTTCAGACGCCGGCCAGGTCGTGTCCATGGTGGCGGTGCGGAACGAGCCGTCGAGCAGGTCCTCGATCGAGCGGATCTTCTCCAGCTCGGCGTTGGTCAGGACCGGCTGCGCGACTTCCAGGCGCTTGTGCATGCCGGCATGGCGGCCGAGCAGGTTGGGACGTGGGCCGATCATCGAGACCAGCGACATCACCAACTCCTCGCGGATCGGATCGATCGGCGGGTTGGTGACCTGCGCGAAGTTCTGTTTGAAGTAGTTGTAGAGCAGCTTCGGCTTCTTCGAGAGCACCGCGATGGGCGTGTCGGTGCCCATCGAGCCGATCGGGTCGTCGGGCTCGCTGGCCATCGGCTCGAGGAAGAACTGGATGTCCTCCTGCGTGTAGCCGAAGGCCTGCTGGCGATCGAGCAAGGTCGAGGGGTCGTTCGACGGCGCCGGCGCCGGCGCGTCGGGGATCTCGGAGAGCTCCTCGAGCTTGTGCTGCGTTTCCTTCAGCCACTCCTCGTAGGGCTCGGCCTCGGCGAGCGTGCGCTTCAACTCCGCGTCCTCGACGATGCGGCCCTCTTCGAGGTCGATCAGCAGCATCTTGCCCGGCTGCAGGCGCCACTTACGCACGATCTTCTCGTCGGGGATCGGCAGCACACCGGACTCAGACGACATCACCACGAGATCGTCCTCGGTGATGAGGAAGCGCGCCGGGCGCAGGCCGTTGCGGTCGAGCGTGGCGCCGATCTGGCGGCCGTCGGTGAAGGCGATCGAAGCCGGACCGTCCCACGGCTCCATCAGCGCGGCGTGATACTCGTAGAAGGCCTTACGCTTGCCATCCATCAGCGGATTGCCGGCCCATGCCTCCGGGATCAGCATCATCATGGCATGGCTGAGCGAATAGCCGCCGGCGACCAGCAGCTCCAGCGCGTTGTCGAGGCAGGCCGTGTCGGACTGGCCGTGCGGGATGATCGGCCACATCTTGTCGAGGTCGGCGCCGATCAGATCGGATTCCATCGTGCGGCGGCGCGCGTACATCCAGTTTACGTTGCCGCGGACGGTGTTGATCTCGCCGTTGTGCGCGATGAAGCGGTAGGGATGCGCCAGCTTCCACGACGGGAAGGTGTTGGTCGAGAAGCGCTGGTGCACGAGGCAGAGCGCCGACTCGCA
>SCVT01000741.1 GCA_004296815.1 Reyranella sp.
GGTCGGAGCAGCGCGACCAGGCGTCGACGACCTTGTTGTACTTCTCGCCCGAGGTGATCAGGCCGTCCTGGTACTGCTGCTCGTACTCCTTCACTTCCTTTGTGGTCTGGGCGACCAGCTTGATCTTGGCGGCGGGGATGACGAGGTCGTCCTTGCCGAAGGAAATGCCGGCGCGGCAGGCGTGATAGAAGCCGAGACCCATCAGGCGGTCGGCGAAGATCACCGTCTCCTTCTGGCCGCAGTGGCGGTAGACGGAGTCGATGACGTTCTGCAGGTCCTTCTTGGTCAGCAGGCGGTTGATCAGCGAGAACGGCAGGTTCTCGTGCTTGGGCAGGATCTGCGCCAGCAGGATGCGACCCGGCGTGGTCTCGACCACGCGGGAGGCCAGCACGCCCTTGTCGTCATAGGCTTCCAGGCGCGCCTTGATCCTGGCGTGCATGGAGAGCGTGCGGCTGTGCAGCGCGTGCTCGAGCTCGCCGATGTCGGAGAACAGCGAGCCTTCGCCCGCCTCGCCCTCGCGCTCCAGCGTGATGTAGTAGATGCCGAGCACGATGTCCTGCGACGGCACGATGATCGGCTTGCCCGACGCCGGCGACAGGATGTTGTTGGTCGACATCATCAGCACGCGCGCCTCGAGCTGGGCTTCCAGCGACAGCGGCACGTGGACCGCCATCTGGTCGCCGTCGAAGTCGGCGTTGAAGGCGGTGCAGACCAGCGGATGGAGCTGGATCGCCTTGCCCTCGATCAGCACCGGCTCGAAGGCCTGGATGCCGAGGCGATGCAGCGTCGGCGCGCGGTTCAGCAGCACGGGATGCTCGCGGATGACCTCCTCGAGGATGTCCCACACTTCCGGCCGCTCCTTCTCGACCATGCGCTTGGCGGCCTTGATGGTGTTGGCCATGCCGTAGTTCTGCAGGCGCGAGTAGATGAACGGCTTGAACAGCTCGAGCGCCATCTTCTTGGGCAGGCCGCACTGGTGCAGCTTGAGCTCCGGACCGACCACGATGACCGAACGGCCCGAGTAGTCGACGCGCTTGCCGAGCAGGTTCTGACGGAAGCGGCCCTGCTTGCCCTTCAGCATGTCGGAGAGCGACTTCAGCGGACGCTTGTTGGCGCCGGTGATGACGCGGCCGCGGCGGCCGTTGTCGAACAGGGCGTCGACCGACTCCTGCAGCATGCGCTTCTCGTTGCGCACGATGATGTCGGGCGCGCGCAGCTCGATCAGGCGCTTGAGGCGGTTGTTGCGGTTGATGACGCGGCGATAGAGGTCGTTGAGGTCCGACGTCGCGAAGCGGCCGCCGTCGAGCGGCACCAGCGGGCGCAGCTCGGGCGGGATCACCGGCACCAGCTCGAGGATCATCCACTCCGGACGGGCGCCGGACTCGATGAAGCTTTCGCAGAGCTTGAGGCGCTTCACGAGCTTCTTGCGCTTGGCCTCCGACGTGGTCTCGCGCAGCTCTTCGCGCAGGCGCGGCCGCTCCTCGTTGAGGTCGATGACCTGCAGCATGGCGCGGATCGCCTCGGCGCCGATGTCGGCGCGGAAGGAATCGTCGCCGTACTCGTCGAGCGCGTTGAGGTACTGCTCCTCGTTCAGTAGCTCGCGGTACTTGAGCGGGGTCAGGCCCGGCTCGGTCACCACGTAGTTCTCGAAGTAGAGGATGCGCTCGAGGTCGCGCAGCGTCATGTCGAGCAGCAGGCCGATACGGCTCGGCAGCGACTTCAGGAACCAGATGTGGGCGACCGGCGAGGCCAGCTCGATGTGGCCCATGCGCTCGCGGCGCACCTTGGTGAGCGTCACCTCGACGCCGCACTTCTCGCAGGTGATGCCGCGGAACTTCATGCGCTTGTACTTGCCGCACAGGCACTCGTAGTCCTTGATCGGTCCGAAGATGCGGGCGCAGAACAGGCCGTCCCGCTCCGGCTTGAACGTGCGGTAGTTGATGGTCTCCGGCTTCTTGATCTCGCCGTGGCTCCAGGTGCGGATGCGCTCCGGGCTGGCGATCGAGATGCGGATCTCGTCGAAGGTCGGGGTGCCCTGCGGCTGGCCCAGTACGTTGATGAGGTCGGTCATTTTTATGGTCCTACGGTTTCGTTGGACTTAATTCGCGAAGGTCGAGGAGCCGGCCACGATCACGTGGCCGACTGGTTGAGTTCGACGTTGAGGCCGAGCGAGCGCAGCTCCTTGACCAGCACGTTGAAGGATTCCGGGATACCCGCCTCGAACGTGTCGTCGCCGCGCACGATGGCCTCGTAGACCTTGGTGCGGCCGGCCACGTCGTCCGACTTGACGGTGAGGATCTCCTGCAGCGTGTAGGCCGCGCCGTAAGCTTCGAGCGCCCACACCTCCATCTCGCCGAAGCGCTGGCCGCCGAACTGGGCCTTGCCGCCCAGCGGCTGCTGGGTAACGAGGCTGTAGGGGCCGATCGACCGCGCGTGGATCTTGTCGTCCACGAGATGGTGCAGCTTCAGCATGTAGATGTAGCCGACGGTCACCTTGCGATCGAACGGCTCGCCGGTGCGGCCGTCGACCAGGGTGACCTGGCCCGACTTGTCGAGACCGGCCATCTCCAGCATGTCGACGATGTCGGGCTCGTGCGCACCGTCGAACACCGGCGATGCAAACGGCACGCCCTTGCTGAGGTTGCGCGCCAGTTCGAGCGTCTGCTCGTCGTCGAGATCGGCGATGTCGGCCTTGAACGACTTCTCGCCGTAGATCTCACGCAGGGTCTTGCGGACCTGCGTCATCGACGCCTCGCGCGCGCCGTTGACCATGTCGCCGATCTTCTTGCCGAGACCCGCCGCGGCCCAGCCGAGGTGGGTTTCGAGGATCTGACCGACGTTCATGCGGGAGGGCACGCCGAGCGGGTTCAGCACGATGTCGACCGGCACGCCCTCCTCGAGGTACGGCATGTCTTCCAGCGGCATGATGCGCGAGATGACGCCCTTGTTGCCGTGGCGGCCGGCCATCTTGTCGCCCGGCTGCAGCTTGCGCTTGGTGGCGACGAAGACCTTGACCATCTTCATCACGCCCGGCGGCAGCTCGTCGCCGCGCTGCAGCTTGTCGACCTTGCTGTCG
>SCVT01000666.1 GCA_004296815.1 Reyranella sp.
CGGCACAGCGCGCCCAGCGCGTCGGCGCGGTCGCTGTCGGCATTCACGACCGCAGTCCCGCCCGAAGGGAGCAAGGTCTCGAAGAGCCGCGCCTTGGCCGCGAAGTAGGCGTCCATGGAGACGTGATAGTCGAGATGCTCGTGCGTCAGGTTCGTGAAAGCCGCCGCCGAGAGCTTCAGCCCGTCGAGCCGATGCTGGTCGATGCCATGGCTCGACGCTTCGATGGCGAGATGCGTCACGCCCTCGCGCGCCAGGGCCGCAAGATCCTCGTGAAGCTGCACCGGGTCGGGCGTCGTGAGGCCGCCGTCGCGGACCAGACCGGGCGAGACGATGCCGAGCGTGCCGACGCTCGCCGCGTTGATCCCCATCGTCTGCCAGATGTGACGCACGAAGTGCACGGTCGACGACTTGCCGTTGGTGCCGGTCACTGCCGCAATGGTGGCTGGCTGCAGGCCGGCGAAGGCCGAGGCCATCAGCGCCACGCGCCGGCGCGGATTGTCGTCGCGCACGACCACGATACCGGGCTCGAGCGGCGGCAAGGTCGCGTCGGGCGCGGCCAGGATGGCGACGGCGCCGCGCTTCACCGCGTCGGCCACGAAGGCCGCGCCGTCCTGGCGCGAGCCTGAAAGAGCGGCGAAGAGGTAGCCCGGCTTGACCTTGCGCGAGTCGAGCGTGAGGCCGACAAGAACGGGATCGCGCGGCGGCGCGGAAGGGGTCGGGGTTGCGTCGGCGCTCCGGCGCATGAGTTCACTCAGACGCAACGCGGCGCACTCCGGAACCGGGCGCGGCTGCCGTCTGGCCCGGGCCCGGCCGGACGGGCACGGCCTTGCGATGATCGCCCGGCACGCGTCGGACCGCGGCCGGCGCAGCTTGGGCCGGCACGGCCACGGGGATCGGGGTCGAAGCGATCTCGATCGGCGGCAGGCCTTCCTTCAGGTCGCTGGGCAGGATGCCGTAGAGCGACACGATCTGCTCGATGATGACCTTGACCGAGGGCGCGGCAACCCAGCCCGCGGTCGCGTAGCCGCCCGTCTCGGGAAGCCCCTTGGGCTCGTCGAGCGACACGAGGATGACGAACTTGGGATCGTTCATCGGGAAGGCACCAACGAACGAGCTGATTAGGGCTTTTTGGCGGTAGCCGCCGCGACCCGGCTTCTCGGCGGTGCCGGTCTTGCCACCGACCTCGTAGCCCTTCACGTCGGCGTTCTTGCCGGTGCCCTCGACGGCATTGAGCCGCAGGAGCTGGCGCATGTTCACCGACGTCTTGGTCTGGACGACGCGCCGGCCGTTGCTGCTCGCCGCCGTACGCTTGACCAGCGACGGCGGATAGAGAATGCCGCCGTTGACCATCGCCGCCGAACCCGTGACCAGGTGCAGCGGCGTCACCGAGATGCCGTGACCGAAGGCGATGGTCATGGTGTTGATCTTCATCCAGTGTCGCGGGTAGAGCGGCGCGGCGACTTCCGGCAGCTGGGTCTGCAGAGGCTTCAGGAAGCCGATCTTGTCGAAGAAGGCGCGCTGGCCCTCGGGACCCATCACCTCGACCGCCATCTTCGCCGACGCGATGTTGGACGAATACTTGAAGGTCTCGGCGACGTTCAGCGGGCGGCGCTGCGCATGGTCGTCGTTGATCGTGAAGCGGTCGATCTTGATCGGCGAGCTGGCATCGAACACGCTCGTCAGCCCGACCTTGCCGCTGTCGAGCGCCATCGCCGTGTTGAAGATCTTGAACGTCGAGCCTTGCTCGTAGACGCCGAGCGTCGCGCGGTTGAACAGCGCCTCGTTGGTCAAGGTCTTGGTACTGTTCGGGTTGAATGTCGGCAGCGAGGCCATGGCGAGGATCTCGCCGTTGGTCGCATCCATGACGATCGCAGTGCCGCCGATAGCAGAGAACTTCTGGGTCGCGCGCGCGAGCTCGCGTTCGACCATGCGCTGGAGCCGAAGGTCGATCGAGAGCTGCAAGGTCTCGCCGCTCTGGAGCTGCTGGTCGAAGTAGCGCTCGACGCCGGCGAGGCCCGCATTGTCGACGCTGGCATAGCCCATGATATGGGCGGCGGCGGTGCCCTGCGGGTAGATGCGCCTCTCCTCGGCCTGGAACTCGAGGCCAGGAATGCCGAGACGATTGACGCGGTCGTGCTCGCGCGGGCTGAGGCCGCGCTTGATCCAGACGAAGGTGCGATCGCCCTCGAACTTCTCACGGACGTCGTCGTACTTGAGGTCGGGCAGCGCCGACACGATCTTGCGGGCAGCCTCCTGCGGGTCGATCAGCAGGTGCGGATTGACGAAGGCCGACATGACCGGCACCGACGTCGCGAGCACCGCGCCGTGGCGGTCGACGATGTCGGCGCGCTCGGACTGGATCGAGCCGCCGCGGGCGGCGACGCGCTGCGTCGGCTCCGCGCCATCGCGCAGCAGCGACACGTAGCCCATGCGCAGGCCGACAGCTGCAAACGCGATCGCGAAGATCGCCGAGGCGACCACGAGACGCTGACGGGCGGTCTCCTGAACGTCGCCCTTGAGGCGATCCTGAGCCGATCCGTAACGCGCGCCGGCCGCCGCGTTTTCCGCGGCGGCCGGGTCGGGCGAGGCAGACCTGCGCCACAGTCTCACCGACGTCCCCCTTCATTTCTCGAGAGGATTTCGTCGATGGAGACTGCGGCGCTCTGGCCGTCGCCAACCGGACCCGATGTTGCCGGCTCTTTTATTTCGGCCGGTCGAGGGGGCGTCGTGGGTCCGGATGTACGCTTGGAAAGGGGTGCGGAGGCCGGCGAGGGGCTGCCGGCCTCCGCTGCGACGCGGGCACCACCGGGCAAAGTCGACGAGGGGACGTCGTTGCCCGTACGTGGGGGGGAAGGGAGTGGTGCTTCGCGCCGCGGGGGGACAGATTCGGGTTTGAGCTGGTCGAGTCGGACGACCTGCTTGATCGAGGCCGACTCGAGCTTGAGATGCTTGATCGCGAGCGCCTCGATGCGCTCGGATTCGTTGAGATGAGCCCATTCGACCCGCAGGATATGCGTGGCCTGCTGGCTCTCGATGATCTTCTGGTTGGTGCGGTCGATCCGCTCCTCGAGGTCCTGCACCCGGTACTTCACGGTGAACAGGCCCACGGCCGTGGCGACGGCGGCGACCGACCAGAACAGGAGTCCGCGATGGATCATGCGCGGCCTCCCGAAACGGCGAGCTTCTCGGCGACCCGCAGCCGCGCCGAACGGGCGCGCGGGTTGGCGGCGATCTCGGCGTCGGACGGGGCGATCGGCTTGCGCGTCAGGTCGCGCAGCGTCGCCACCCGCTCCTCGCCGGCCGGCGGAGCATGGCGCGACGGCCCCGGCGTGCGGCCGGCGCGCGCGCGTACGAACTCCTTCACAGCACGATCTTCCAGCGAATGGAACGACACCACGGCCAAGCGGCCGCCCGGCGCCAGGACCTGCTCGGCGGCGGCGAGGCCGCGCTCGAGCTCGCCCAGCTCGTCATTCACCGCGATGCGCAGCGCCTGGAAAGTGCGCGTCGCCGGATCGCTTTCATCCTTGGCCGACGGACCGACGGCACGGCGGACGATCTCGGCCAGCTCGCCGGTCGTCTCGATGCGCTTGGCGCGGCGTGTCTCGACGATGGCGCGCGCGACACGGCGGCTGCGCCGCTCCTCGCCGTAGCGCCAGATGATGTCGGCGAGCTCGGTCTCCTCACCCTCGTTCACGAGATCGGAGGCTGACGCGCCGCTCTTCTCCATGCGCATGTCGAGCGGGCCGGAGGCGCGGAACGAGAAGCCGCGATCGGCCTGGTCGAACTGCATCGACGAGACGCCGAGATCGAGCGCCACGCCGTCGACATCCTCGACACCTTCGGCCGACAACAGCTCAGCCATGTCGCCGAAGCGGCCCTCGATCAAGCGGAGCCGCGGCGTGTAGCGCTCGGCCAGCACCTTGCCGGCCGCGATGGCATCGGGATCGCGATCGATCGCGAACACCCGGCAATCGGCGCGTTCGAGCATCGCCGTCGTGTAGCCGCCGGCACCGAACGTTCCGTCGAGGTAGCGGCCGCCGTCGCGCGGCCGCAGCGCATCGACGACCTCGCGGGCCATCACGGGGACATGGCGGGGCGCGCTCATGCCTCGCCTCCGCTCAGGTTGCGCACGAAAGCCGCCATCTTGTCGCGCTCGGCGGCGCGGCGCGCCTGCCAGCGGGCGGGGTTCCAGAGCTGGAATTTCTCGACCTTGCCGATCAGCATCACGCCGTCGGACGCGTCGAGCGCCTCGACGAACTCGGCCGGCATGGAGAAGCGGCCGTCCGGCTCCATCGCGATCGTGCGCGCGCCGGCCGACAGGTAGCCCGCCGGATCGAACGCCTCGTCGTCGAGCGCGACCTTCAGCGAGCCCTTGGGACCGAGCGCCTCGGCGCGCAGGCGCTCCAGCATCGCATCGAAGCCCAGGCGGGAGTTGCCGTTAACGACGCCGGAAACATTGGGAGAGTGATAGAGGACGAAGGCGCCGCGATCGTCCGCAGGCAGCTCATCTCGGAAAGCCGCGGGCAGCAGTGCCCGGCCTTTCTTGTCCAGCTTGATCAGGATTTCGGACCGGAATGCCACGGCCCCGCTCCCCCTGCATCCCGCCGTTGGTGCCCCACGCCCCAACGTTGCCTGTTACACGGGATACAATGGGATACCATGGGAAATCCCGGGATGCAATTAGCAAACGAGGGAATCCACAAGGAATCTGAAGGCCTTAGACACAACATCTATTGTGCGCCTGCACCATGCAAACGCAAGCTATTGTAGTGTCGATTCACAATGCGGAATCCCGAAGGCAACAGAGGGTCAGACGGCCTGTAAGCCGGGTTCTGTCCTCGCCCGAAGGCGATGGATGGCCATTCCTCTGGGACGCCCGTTACCGAACGCCTCGCGCGACCGACCCGGGCGGCGACGCGGAAACACCGCTGCCGGTTGCCCGGCGTGCCGCCCCTATTTGGTCTTGCTCCCGGTGGGGTTTGCCGTGCCGCTTCCGTTGCCGGTCGCGCGGTGGGCTCTTACCCCACCGTTT